>NZ_DJIO01000147.1:5664-19959 GCF_002433655.1 Thalassolituus sp. UBA6592
CAGCACCAGCAGACGGCCGCCCGGTTTCAGCACACGGGTCATGGAGCGCAGGGCTGCGTCTTTGTCGGTGACGTTACGCAGACCGAAGGCAATGGTGATCACATCAAAGCTGTTGTCTTCAAACGGCAGACATTCAGCGTTGGCCTGAACGTATTCCACGTTGCCGACATAACCCTGATCGGTCAGACGATCGCGGCCCACATTCAGCATGGAGGAGTTGATGTCCGCCAGAATCACTTTGCCGGTCGGTCCGACAATTTTTGAGAACTTACGGGTCAGGTCGCCGGTACCGCCGGCCAGATCCAGTACTTTATTGCCCGGACGCACGCCGCTCATATCAATGGTGACGCGTTTCCACAGACGGTGGATACCAAAGGACATCAGATCGTTCATGATGTCGTATTTCGCCGCAACTGAGTGGAAAACGTCGGCTACTTTGGCCTGCTTTTCCTCGGTGGCGACGGTCTGATAACCAAAGTGTGTGGTCTTTTCCCCGGACATGCGTACTTCTCCCGCTGCTGGCGTGCATAAAAACTGCGGGCATTTTAGCGGCCACCGGGCGGAAAGTCTTGCGCTGCGGCAGATTTTACCGGAGCTTATGCGTGACTCTGCGTCTCACTCAGATAACAGGTAACGATTTCTATGAGTTTTATGTTTAACAAGATCGCCACGCTGATCTTCTGGCTGCTGTGTTTCCTCGCCTGGGTCTTCGACTGGCCGGATGTCCTCAGCTGGTTACCGGCCTGTGCTGTGGTGGTACTGGGTATTCACCTGCTGGAAGTTGTGTACTTCTGGATAGCATTCCGTCGCAAGAGCACAGCGCCGGGCAAAGACTCGCTGCTGATCATGGTGTTTGGCATCTTTCATCTGCGCCAGTTTATTGATGAAGAAGAGGCCAGCGCGGAATAGCCATAACACGGACAGGGTTCCCGCATCGCACGGGACACTCTGTTGTTTGGGCCGCAGATTTCTGCGGCTCATAATACAACCCGGTATTTCTTAACCGCGCCGTGTCGCGACGGCGCGTAACAGCTCAGGCACAGGACAGGCACAGGACAGGCATACGATGAACAAGTCATGGTCAGACTCTATTTATCAAAAGCTGATTAACGAAGAAGACGCCCGCGCCTGTAAGGCCATCGACGATGATGCCTGCCGGGAAGTGCCGGGCAATTTCATGCGCATTATCATCTCTCAGTTTCTGACCAATCTGGGCGATGCCATCATCAATCCCAAAGTAACCCTGCCATGGATTCTGCAGAGCTTAGGGGCTCCGGCGTTTCTGCTTGGCTGGCTGGTGCCGATCCGTGAATCCGGTTCACTGATTCCGCAACTGGCCATCGCCAGCTGGATCCGCAAAATGCCGCTGCGTAAATGGGCCTGGGTGACCGGCAGTATTCTGCAGGCACTGTGCGTGCTGGCTATCGGCCTGGTGGCCATGACGCTGGAAGGCGCTGTGGCTGGCTGGGCAGTGATCGGTCTGCTGGCGGTGTTCAGTCTGTCGCGCGGGTTAAGCTCGGTGGCATCGAAAGACGTATTAGGTAAAACCATTCCGAAAAAACAGCGCGGTCAGGTCAGCGGCTGGTCATCCAGTGCGGCGGGCTTCGTGACCATTGCTATGGCCGCAGCGCTGTTTTTAAGCTGGTATCTGAATGCCGATAGCGGCAACGCTTTTTACGGCTGGGCATTGATCGCAGGTGCCGCCATCTGGTTGCTGGCAGCCGGGGTGTTTGCTCAGGTTAAGGAATTTCCCGGTGAAACCAGCGGCGGCAAAAACGGATTATCCGAAGCCTTTAAACAACTGGCGCTGTTAAAAACCGATAAAGACTTCCGCAATTTTGTTATCACCCGTTCACTGTTTCTGTGCACGGCACTGAGTGCGCCGTATTACATTGTGCTTGCCCATGACGCGCTTGGCTCCGATATCTGGGTACTGGCACTGTTTATGTTTGCCAGCGGTCTGGCCGGGCTGGTGTCGGCGCCAGTGTGGGGACGGTTTTCTGATCAGTCCAGTCGCCGCGTTATGATGATGGCATCCATGGGAGCCGCCGTTATTGGTACCCTGCTGTTTCTGATTTCAGAATACCTGCCGCAGCTGATGAGCACGTTCTGGCTGATGCCGCTTCTGTATTTTCTGCTGACGATTTGTCATCAGGGCGTACGGGTTGGCCGTAAAACCTATCTGGTCGATATGGCGGAAGGGGATAAACGCACCAGCTACGTATCTGTGAGCAACACCATGATCGGTATTATTCTGCTGGCATTGAGTGCGGTGGGTTCACTGACCTCGGTGATGTCCATTGAAACATTAATTCTGGCGTTTTCAGTGATGGCCGTGGTGGGCGTACTGATGGCCGCGCGCTTGCCTGAAGTCAGCGAATAACTTAATCACTGCTTTTGCCTGCCGGCATGGCCGGTAAGGCGTCTGTCTGTCCGCCGCTTGTGACTTTTCCGCTTATATTTGTGTCGCCTGCTGACGCTGTTATGGTCACTGGTGGCGTTACGTCACTTTCTTCGTTGAGAATATTGTTCAGCATGCTGCGTGCCCGCAGTAATGTAGAGCGGTTAAACTCGTCCGAAATATCGCCCATGGTCTGTTTGTTGTTCAGGGTTTTTACCAGCACTTCAAAGGTGGTGGTGCCGGTCGGATCATTAATCAATGAATCGACAAACTGGCCGGTAACAATATGACGGCAGATGCGGTCCATGGATGGATAGAGCAGGGAATTGGCCATCAGATACTGTTTATAACCTGCGCTGGTCAGACTGATCTGGGTGCTGAGAAAACTAAAAAATGTCAGCAGCAGAACGGCCTGCAAACCATTTGCCGTGGCACAGAAAATACGGTCAGCCGTGCTGGTAAAACGGTTGTTACTGAACCAGCGTGAGCGCAGGTCGTGGCGGATAAAAAAGTATTCACTAACACGCAAAGCAATCCACATAGCAATAAACAGCAGCAGAAAACCCGTCAGGGTCAGTACTGCCCAGTCATTGGCGCGTAAAAAACCGATGCGCGTAAGATACATGCCAAAATGTCCACTGAAGGCACTGGCGAGGGATATCGGAATAAATACCTTAGCCAGGTTCAGCATTTCTTTGGAGGTACCAAAGCGGTAACCGGCGTAAATCATGCCGCAGAAAAGCAGTAACATCAGGATGTCAAAAATCATAAAGCACCGGATAAATAACAGGTGAAAAAAAGCCGGCAATTAAGCCGGCTTTTTCCGCAGTAGTAACTGCTCAGAGAAGCTTTGATTATTTTTTGAATTTCTCAAATGCTTCGTTTTCGTGCTTGGAAATACCGGCGATCAGGCCAACAACAATAGCGGCACAACCGAAAGCGAACAGACCAAGAGCGAAAGGGCTGTCAGCAAAGGTAAAGTATGCTGTAACGCCTTCCCAGGTAGTAATAGAAGTACCCATGGTATATCTCCTTATTAAAGTGCAGGCTCAGTGTTAGCCAGTTTGTTCGGAACTTCAGAAGCAACAGACGCAGGCGTGTTTGCTTCAGGATATGGTTTGGCAATCAGTTCAACTTCATCCAGACCCAGATCTTCTGCTGTATCAGGAACACGCAGTGCGCCCAGAGATTTCAGCACCAGAGAGATCACGTAGCCAGGCAGGAAGCCGGTAACCGCCATCACAACCGCACCGATCAGCTGACCAACGAAGCTGATAGGAGGTACATCACCAACGTTTGGTGTGCCACCCAGGAATACACCCACCAGGATTACCGCAACAAAACCAGTGAAACCGTGAACAGCAACTGCGCCTACAGCGTCGTCGATACCGCGGTTTTCCAGGAATTTAGCGAATTTAACGGCCAGTACACCCATGCAGGTTGCAATAATGAAAGCCAGTCCCGGATCGTACATATCCAGTGCCGCAGCAACGGAAATGATACCAACCAGACCACCGGACATAGTCCAGAATGGGTCGCGGGAAGCGATGTAACAACCGATCACGCCGCCAGCAAAGCCCATCAGAGTGTTGAAGGCGAAAGCCGACAGGTTAGTTGGGTTGTTGTAAATAGTCGTCCAGCCAGTTTCACCACCGTTGAAGATGATGCAGCCGCCGAGGAAGCCGAAGAAACCAAAGATAATCATCATCAGACCGATCAGGGTCATTGGCAGGCTGTGCGGAGAAATAGTCTGCGCAACGCCATCGATGAACTTACCGCGACGGGCACCCAGGTTAATCAGCACGCCCAGAGTAAAGAAGCCTGCCACTGCGTGAACAACACCGGAAGCACCCACATCGTGGTAGCCCAGGTCAGTCAGCAGCCAGCCGTCCGGGTGCCAGCCCCATGCGCCAGCCAGAATCCAGACGACTGAACCGAGGAATACAGTCAGAATCAGGAAGGCAGAAACACGGATACGTTCAATTACCGCACCAGACAGAATGGAACCGGTAGTCGCACCGAACATGGCGAAAGCGGCCCAGAAAATACCGGTACCCATATCGGACACGTCAGGGCCCATGCTGGCTGCCCATGGCAGTGCGCCGGAGGCTTCTGAAGGAATCAGACCGCCTGGGAAAGCGTTGTAGATCCACCAACCGAAGAGGTAGAAAGTCGGAATAATCACGGCCAGAGCCAGAATGTTTTTAACACCGGCAGCCAACGCGTTTTTACTGCGTGACGCACCCATTTCATAGGCCAGGAAGCCTGCGTGAATCATGATCATGATGGCGGTACACCACCAGTAGAACACCTCGACGTTCATCGCCTGATGCATTTCGAACACTGCCTGCTGAGCATCCAGTGTCGCCTGCAGCGATTCTAAAGTAGGAGTTTGCTCCATCTTTTAGCCCTCTGTTTTCTGTTGAAGTAAAAACGTGTTTTCCATTCTTCTGAGTTTTGCCGGACAGCGTTTTTTGCACTGTCTGACGACCCATTTTTATCTGCCGGTCAGTTTTCACTGCCTGCGTTTATTAAAAAACTCGTCTGCTGACTGCTGCTTTCGATAACGTTGTCATCAGAGCGATCTTTGATAACAACGCCGGAACTCTGCAGCCGGCAGGCTTCGTTAAACAGATACAGCAATTTTCGTACTGCTTCTGAATAAGAAAGGCCAGCTTTGCGCACATTGGAAATACAATTGCGCTTTTCATCGGTGAGACCACGTCGTGGGGCCCACGTCAGATACAGGCCGAGGCTGTCCGGAGAGCTGAGTCCCGGACGTTCACCAATAAGGACAAGCACCGCTCTGGCATTGAGCAGTTCGCCAATGTCATCTCCCAGTGCAACCCGCGCCTGCTCTGCCATAACAATGGGCGCGATGGATAATGTGCGTTGCTCAGCAGTTAATGTCTGCGCCAGTTGTTCGATAAAAATGTTGGCGTTTTCGCTGATGGCAGTGGCCGATAAGCCGTCACTGATGACGATGGCTAAATCGAATGTCTGTTCGGGAAGTGATTGTTCAGAAGGTTGAGCATTCAGCGTTTGTAACAGTGCTGCGCGTGATTCTTCACTGATGCGGCGGCCAAGATCCGGGCGCTGCAGGTAAGTCATGCGATCCTCAGCCTGACTGTGCACTTTAATTGGGCGCGCATTATTCAGAATGGGATATTTGCGGGCCAGCTGCTCCAGGCTGTCACTTAATGCCGCAAAATCCAGCGGCATATGCACTGCATCGCGGGCCTGAGCGTGGGCCAGCTGAAATTCGAGTAATTCTTTGGTGGGTAAGCTGATGCCGCTGCGGCCAAGGCCGATACGTGCATCGGTAAACTGGCGCAGACGCCGCCATGGATTATCAATAACACCCTGCCACTCATCGACAACGCCGCTGGCAGAATCTGTGCCTGATGTTTTTACATCATCAGCCATGCTTCTTCTCCGTACCGTCGTCCGTTAAAAACTGCAGCGATTGGGTAAATGCCGGTGGCAGTCCATCAATTAATGTCGCGTGAGCTGCATCACTCATGATCTGCATCTTTTCCAGCCAGGCTTCAAATTCCGGCGCGGCGCCCAGACCGAGAACACGGCGGGCGTACAGAGCATCATGAAAAGAGGTGGTCTGATAATTAAGCATAATGTCATCAGAACCGGGAATGCCCATCACAAACGAACAGCCTGCCGCACCTAATAACGTCAGCAGGTTATCCATATCATTCTGATCGGCTTCCGCATGATTGGTGTAACAGACATCACAGCCCATCGGCACGCCGAGTAATTTTCCGCAGAAATGATCTTCAAGACCGGCGCGGATAATTTCCTTACCGTCGAATAAATATTCCGGGCCAATAAAACCGACAACCGTATTGACCAGTAGCGGGCTGAATTTACGCGCGACGGCATAAGCGCGTGCTTCGCAGGTTTGCTGATCAACGCCGTGATGGGCATTGGCGGACAGTGCGCTGCCCTGACCGGTTTCAAAATACATCACGTTATTACCCACGGTGCCGCGCTTTAATTCCAGCGCCATCTGCTGGGCATCCGCCAGGGTTTTTAAACTGAAACCAAAACTGGAATTGGTCGCCTCAGTACCGCCAATCGACTGGAACACCAGATCCACCGGTGCACCGTTTTCAATGCATTCCATGGTATTGGTTACATGGGTCAGCACGCAGGACTGAGTCGGAATTTCGTAGGTCGAAATCACCTCATCCATCAGCTTCATCAAACGCGTTGCCTGCGCCACATTATCGGTCGCCGGGTTAATTCCCAGAACCGCATCACCACTGCCGTACAGCAGGCCATCCAGAATACTGGCGGCGATACCATTCATATCATCCGTAGGATGGTTAGGCTGTAAGCGGGTGGATAAGCGTTTCGGTAAACCAATGGTCGAGCGGAAGGCAGTAATCACGCGGCATTTCTGCGCCACCAGAATTAAATCCTGATTGCGCATAATTTTGCTGACGGCGGCGGCCATTTCCGGCGTAATACCGGCGCGCACTTTGGTCAGCATGGCGCTGTCGGCGTAATCCGACAGCAGCCAGTTACGGAAGTCCCCTACGGTCAAATGACTGATGGGTGCGAATGCGGTCGCATCATGATCGTCCATGATCAGACGGGTAACTTCATCATCCTCGTAGGGAATCAGCGCTTCGTTTAAGAAGTCTTTTAACGGCACATCAGCCAGGCACATCTGGGCAATGGCGCGTTCTTCCGCAGAGCGGGCGATGACCCCCGCCAGGCGGTCGCCGGAACGGGCAGGCGTAGCCCGGGCCATCAGCTCTTTCAGACTGCTGAACGCCCAGGTTTGCGTACCCATTGTATAGCGATATGTTTTGCTCATAGACCTGCCTTTCGCGACAAACTTTCCTGTTAGGAATAAAAGTTGCTGCATAGCTTCATCTGATTAGCAGGAGAACAAAGCCAGAACCATTCCGGGCCGCTATCGAAAAATGGCAAAGCTTAAAAAACTAATAAATTTCAACGACTTATGATTTTTCTGAGGCTTGAGAAAAGAATATTCACGGGAGAAGGCAAGTGGTTACAGAGCATGAAATGAGGTCACAGGCACCGCGTTGGTGCGTGAACGAAGCCACTGATGCGGACGAGCACGCACACAATCTGCGTGACTGGCAGCAGGAGTATGATCAGCTCAGCGCCGGGCGCTTTTACGGCCGTATTGATGAAGTAGCACTGCCCGATCTGCAGGTATTCCGTGAATACACCAGCCAGGCACTACACCAGTCGTGCAACGTCTGGCCGGACTCCATCTGGCTCGGCTTCAGTGTCCGTCCACTCAGCAGCACCGGTGGCTGTCGCATCAACGGCCAAACGGTTAATGACGATGAGCTGATGTGTCGCCCCGGTAACTGCAGCTTTGAATTACTTACCCCGGATGATTTCAATATTTATGGCGTGGTCGTCAGCCAGCAACGCCTGATGGAAACCGCAGAAGTGCAGGGCGTGGAAATCCGCGCAGGCATGTGGTCCGAGCCGCGCCGCCGCTGGCAAACAGGCAGGCTTGATATGCTGCGTCATATTATGGGGCGTATGTTTAGTGCCAATGGCGGCCGTGCCGGAGTAATCCATCAGGATATGCTGCTTGGCTCGGTGCTCGAAATTCTGGGCGATGGTGAAGCCCGCAGCGCAGCCAGTAACACCACCTTTGCCCGTCGCAAAGCCGTGGTCGAACGGGTACAGGAATACCTCGCAGCCCATCCCGGCGAATCCATCACCATTACCGATCTCTGTCGCTTAACCCATGTCAGCCGGCGCACGCTGCAATACAGCTTCGAAACCGTATTAGGATTAAGCCCGCTGAAATACCTGCGCCTGTCGCGCCTGAACAATATGCGCCGGGCGTTGCTGGAAGGATTGCAGGAGGATGAAACAATCGCCTCTAAATCGTCCGAATGGGGATTCTGGCATGCCGGCCAGTTTGCTCACGACTACAAACAACTGTTTGGTGAAACACCGTCAGAAACTCTCAAACGTTGTGGTAGTTCAGGTATGGTTAAAACAGAAAGCGGGATTATTCTGAATTAAATAAAGTGGTTTATGCGTTAAATAGTAGTCAGAACTTTTCAGTGGTGAATTCTGTGGAAAATACAGCAACCTCTGCTTATGAAAGTCCCACCGTCTGATAGTAATTACCTTCGTGTGGAACCGGATTTACAGCGGTATAAATAAAAACAGCGGCAATAGCCGCTGTTTTTATTTTATTTTTTATATTTTCGGTCTTAAACCTAAATCGCGCTGAATGCCTTAACGCATTTCAAATAATTCCTGATGGAAATGCTGTGCCGGCAGACCCTTGTTGATTATATCGTCGCGCAGTGTGGTACCGAATGCTGCCGGCCCACAGAACCAGATGCTGCTTTCTTCCCAGTCCGGCACTTCCGCACGGATAATGTCGGCACTCAGGCGGCGGCCATCTTTGCTGGCCAGCACATGCAGGGTAATACCGGCGGCCTGTGCATCGGCTGTGAGTTTGTCGATGGCGGCCTGTTCATATTGCCCGGTTGGGTGGAACAGGTGAATGGTGCGGCCATCGGATTCTTTGGCCAGATGTTTCATTCGCGCGATAAACGGGGTAATGCCGATACCGGCACCAACCCAGATCTGCTGGCGGCAGTTGTCGTCGAAGGTAAAACAGCCGTAAGGGCCTTCAACCTGAACTTCCATGCCCTCGTGCAGGATTTCCGGCAGACGGCTGGTGTGGTCGCCCAGCGCTTTGGTAATGAAGGTGATGTGTTCACTGTCGTCATGCCAGGCCGAGGCGATGGTGTAGGGATGCGCGCCTTCTTTTTTGCTGGAGGTGACAAAGGCAAACTGACCCGGCTTGTGACCTTGCCAGCCGCGCATGCCAGTTCTGTTGCCCCCGCTCTGATCCTCAGCGTCCAGTTTGATGGCGGTTTCCATCACCTGTAATTCCGGATACCAGTGGAAGCACTCAACGGTGCCCCGCACTTTGCGCTGACGCCCAACCATACCGAACAGCACCATCAGCGCAGCAACAGAACCGGCCAACAATAATGCCGCCATCAGCCAGCCCACTGGCTGTGCCCAGTACGGGTACTCCAGCAGTACCAGTGAATGCCAGGCGAGCAGCAGAAAAGCGGCGGCCATAATTTTGTGGGTTTTGGCGAAAAAGCGGTACGGCACCATTTTTACCAGCGCAATGATCAACAGAATTGCGGCGGCATAGAAGGTCCATTCGCCGATGGTTTCTGCCAGACCACGCTGGTTGCGGAAAAGTTCTTCGATCATGCCCAGCTGTTCTTCACCCCGCGGAGCGCGCTGCGGGCGTTCCAGCCAGCCCCAGCCGACCATCCATTTGGTGCCTTTACCAAACCACCAGTGCGCCGTGGAGGCGATCAGTGCGGTAATGCCCAGCCATTTGTGCAGGCGATACATTTTATCCAGACCATCGAGGTGATTTTCCAGCCAGCGCGGGCGCACCGCCAGTACCATGGCAATACACATGGCGCCCATGGCAATGACACCGCTGAACTGCACAAAGACATGACGGAAAGAAAAATAGGTCAGTGGGTCCGGCAGCAGAGTGTCAGCCATAAACCAGACTAAAGTGAGAATTATAAAAATAATGCCGAAACTGATTTTGATCGCTTTCATAGTGCTTCCACTGCTGACTGCTGTGCAGGTAAAAAAAATAATAAGGCGCCGGATTATTCTGCCGGGACGGCGGCAAGTTTACTCTGACCTGAGGCAAAGGGCGGGTGAAAAAAGCACGCAGGCGCTGAGAATATAGAAAAGAAACGTCAGTTTTTAAGCCTGGTTTAAGGTTCGCAGACAATGGCGCACAGCGGCCCGGACTTTGTATCTCATTTGTCATTCCGCAAAGAAAAACGGCGCAGAGTATTCTGCGCCGTTTTATGTCTGCAGCGGGTTAAGCTGCGCTTTGCTTTCAGCCTGTCGTTAATGCTTTGTGGGCATCTCAGAGAAGGGGAACTGTCAGGGTGGACTGCTCGCTGTTGCTGAATTCAAAGTCGATGGTGCGTACGCCAGCAGGGCCGGCGTAGAGCAGATCTTTGCTGTCGATCACCAGCGCCAGTTTATTGCCGGCGGGAATATCGTAAGCCACCGTGGTCAGCGGGAAATCAACGCGGATGGTGTCGCCGGCGGAGGTCTGGTGCACAGTAATGGGTTTGTGCGTAATCAGTTTACCTGTGCCAAACAGGTTAACGTCGTAGAGGTAGGCGACCAGGTGCAGGGTATCGCTTTTGGGTTGCACCATCAGGCTGAGTTCTGCATTGCCGCGGATCTGCATGGTGCTCCACTGCCGGCTGGTTTCAAACACGATACCGTGCGGGCGCGCAACGTGTGCCATGTTGGCCAGTACCGGCACGTCGAGCTGCTCCAGAATCTGTGACAGCAGGGGGACCTGAGTGGTGGCGACGGTATCAAACAGCGAGTTGATGCTGTTGTCCTGGGCACGCCAGCTCTGGAACGGGGAGTCGCTCAGCCGGCCATTGCTGAACAGGTTGCGCGGCTGCAGGTAGAAAGTCTGCTCATAGGCTTCGGGCACCGGGAAGGCATCGTACTGTTGGTAGCCGCTGGTGAATTTTACTTTCATATTCACCGGTTTCTGGTTTTCCATTGCGCCGCTCTCGCCTTTCAGGTGTTCGGCAAACCAGCGGTGTACGTTGTTGAGTACGTGGGTATCGCCACCGCCCAGCAGTCCGCCGATTTCCGCACCGGCGTGGGTGCCGGGTTGCAGGTCGATGTGTTTTTCCACCGTTAACTGGCTGAACAGATCAAGCACGCTGTTGGGCTGGAACAGGTTATCGCCCCAGTTCTGGGAAATATACACAGCGGTACCGTTGGCGTTGATGTCGTTGACGTAGTTGAGTGGCGAGCGGATGCCGGTCCAGGCGTAGACGCTTTCCATGTCTTCACGGTTGAGCACTTTGTTCCAGGTGTCACGGATGATCGGGTCCGGATTGCCGGTCAGGCCGGATGACAGGGTCAGTAGTTCGCCCCATATCAGGCGCGGTGTTTCCTGACCATAAAGGGCTTCGGTCAGGCTGCCCCAGGTGCTCATGGCGACGACTGCACGGATACGCGGATCGTGCGCGGCGCCCAGCAGGCTGATACCGGAGCCATAGGAAATACCGGCGGTACCGATGGCGTTGGGATCGACATCGAAGTTGGCGATGAGGTAATCAATCACGTTGCTGAGGTCTGCCATATCCAGTGGGCCGGCGGTATCAATCAGGCCGCCTGAGGTGCCAAAACCACGGGTGGAATAGCTCAGCACCACATAGCCTTCTTCGGCAAAACGGGCCGCCTCGGGAATGTATTCGTATTCGTTCAGCGCTCAGCTGTTAATAAAAATGACTGCCGGATAGGGGCCGTTGTCGCCGCTGGGGACAAATACGTTGGCGGCCAGTTCGACGCCATCATCGGCGTGAATGATGATGTCGTCGTCGGTGGTATAGAGGTCGGACTCAGGGAAAACGCCCTGATTCAGTAATCCGGCCACCAGGGAGATGGCTGGCAACAGCGGGGAATCGGTGATCTGTGCGGAGGTCGGCATTGAGCACAGAGCGGTCATGGCGCCGAGCGCCAGAATGGCTTTTTTCATCGTATGTGTTCTCTTTATTTTTGTTTTTAATAGCGGCCAGCCCATGCAGGGATGGGGCGGCAAAGCAGAGCGTTGCGAACTGCACAAATGCATCGCGCAGCTCACACGAGAGCATCGCGCAGCTCAAGATAGCCGAGTGCGGTGGGAAGAGAATGTTGCGACAGGACAGTCGCATGACGTGACATGCCAAATATCTGGACTATCGTACATAAAAAATAATAAGAGGCGGCCCCTGATGATTACCGCTCAAAATATCAGCAGCCAGCGGGCACCGGGCTTTGGTCTGGCTAATGCGAGGTTTCTGCTGCTGCAGGCACAGAGCTGCGGCATCAGTGATCAGCAGATGTTGGCAAAAACCGGACTGACACGGCCACAAATCGATCTTGGCCTGGCGGATGTCAGCATAGATCAGGAGCTGAGCATGATTGATGCTCTGCTGCTGAACAGCGCTTCAGAACCACTGGCGCAGGGCTTTGCTACCGGCCTGCGTTACCGGCTCGCCAGTCTGGGTGTGCTGGGTATGGCCATGGCCAGCAGTCGCGACGCCCGCGCGGCGCTGGATATGATCCGCCGCTATCTGGCCTGTGCAGATAACCTGACGCAGATTCACATTCATATCAGTCGCGATGAGCTGCGGCTGGAATTCCGTTGCCGGCATCGTCTGAGTGAGGCCCGGGAGCGTTTTGTGACCGGACGCGAGTTCGGCATTCTTGCTGCCCTGCAGGGAGAGCTGCTGGCCGGAGGGGCGCGCAATGTGCGTGCTCTGTCGCTGGTGTATCCGCGTTTGCCGGTCATGGCAGAGATGGAGCAGGTGTTTGGTTGTGCGCTGCAGGCCAGTGCGGCAGGCAACGTATTCTGCGGCGATGCCAGTCAGTTATTACTTACTATGCCGCTGCAGAATCCGGTCGCCGCCAATGCCTGTGAGAGTTTGTGTACCGGTGAGAGCAGCGTTGCCGATGAGGAACGCACCAGTCATAAAGTACAGCGGCTGGTGGCGCGTACTCTGCCGGATGTGCCGGATATGGCTGCCGTGGCAGCGGAGTTGTGTATGTCGCCGCGCACCCTCGGACGGCGTCTTGAGGAGGATGGCTGGTGCTGGCGTGATCTGTTGTGCGAATGCCGTCTGCGACGTGCGGAAGAACTGCTGCGCAGCGGTGTGAGTATCAAGGTAACGGCGATGAAAGCCGGCTTCAGCAGTGCCTCTGCTTTCAGTCATGCTTTTCAGCGTGGCCGCGGTATGTCACCGCGGCGGTTTTTCAGCAATACGGGCGCAGCAATTCATAAGCAGAATTAAGCCGCCAGTCTGTTGCCCAGTTTTTTCAGCCCCTGATCCATGCTTTGAAATAAGGGCTCCATGGCCTGGGTGCTTAAATCAAAGTAGGCTTTGGATGACAGTTTCTGTTGCTCATCCTGCAGCAGTTGCTGATCAATCACAGTGACCAGTTCATTCAGTCTGGAGCCCTGAATCCGTTCTGATTCGATGTAACCGGCGAGCTTTGAGCGGATAAAGCTGATGCGTATTTTATCGACACGTTCGTAATGGCCGGCCGCCAGCATACCGCTGCCCAATACCCTTGCCTGACCAATCCATTCTGCGGTGCGTGGCAGGTCGCGCCAGATATGTTGCAGGGGTTCTTCACACAGCTCGCTGAGCCGGGCGTATTCCGCAACGTCTTCAATCAGATAAAGCAGTACGGAAATAATCTGGTTGTGTTGTTCACGGTTATTCTCTGCGGCCAGGGTCAGATTATTTCTTTGCAGGCGTGACCAGTGGTCAAAAAATGATAACCAATAATCACGGTGACGCGGATGTTGTCCGAGGCTTTGCAGTTGTTCGTTACAGCGGCTGATATTCTGTTCGACCTGGGTAATATCGCTGCGCAGCGCACTGTCACCCATTAATACGCTGTAGCTCATGCCGCGATGGCGCTGTACCAGCATTAAAAGCGATTTAAGATTGAGCAGTCGTTCTAATCCTTCTTTTTGCAGACGACGCGTTTTTATTTTTTTGCTCTGATGCAGTAATACAAATAACAGGCAACCAACGACAGGAAATGCCGCCGTCAGCCAGACGTAACCGGATGCTGAATTCCCCATAAATAATTTCCTTTTATTTTTTCTGAGTCAGGTCGGCCATGTGAATGGCAACCCGGGCAGTTTGATTGGCCAGTTCGCTGTTGCGGGCAGCGGCCTGATGGACTTCGTCAATGCGTTCCGATACTTCGTTGGTCGCCTGGCTTTGCTCATGGGTGGTGGTGGCAACTGACGCCATATGCGATTGCAGGGTTCC
>NZ_DJIO01000019.1:0-24508 GCF_002433655.1 Thalassolituus sp. UBA6592
CAAGACAACGAACCCACTTCCCTACAGCAGGCATGAGCAGCTATCTGCTGACACAGTCAGACAATACAGGCGGCTCGCCATCTGCCAGAAGTGTACATGGCTATGATATTATCGTGTCAGCAGCGCCTTGCATCCCGGCTCCTGGCATTTGTCACTCCGCCAGGCGGATTCCGCAGCGATGCAACTAAACACGGCAACAACACAGTAAGACCGCAGCACTAACTTAGTAAAACCGCAGCAACAACCTCTGCACCACTTTGTCTGAACCGCATGCGCTTCAACAGGCAAAGATTAATGCGTTAACACTCAACCTACTGAAGACTATTTATCATGAGCGAGCTTCTGGCCACTTTTATCTTCTTCTTCGCGGTAATCGATCCCATCGGTACGGTGCCGGTTTTTATTGCCGTCACCGCACAATACGACGAGAAAATGAAGCGTAAAGTCGCCGTACTGGCCACCCTGTTTGCCGCTCTGATTCTGCTGTTCTTTGTCGTGGCCGGCGAAATTATCCTTAACGCCATCAATATTCCGCTGTCGGCCTTTCAGATCGCTGGCGGCATTGTGCTGTTTCTGTTTGCACTGACAATGATTTTTGGTGAAGGTAAGCCGGAAGGTGAAATGCGCTTTATCAAAGACGGCAAAGAAACGGCCATCTTTCCGTTAGCCGTGCCATCTATTGCCAGCCCTGGGGCTATGCTGGGTGCGGTACTGATGACAGAAAATAACCGCTTCAGTCTGTTAGAGCAGTCCCAGACCACCATGATGATTCTGGCGGTTCTGGCTATCGTACTGGTATTACTGCTGTTAGCCAGCTACGTTCACCGACTGATCGGCGACAGTGGTGCCAGCATCATCAGCCGGGTGATGGGCCTGATTCTGGCGTCCGTAGCCGTCAACAATATCCTTTCCGGGATCAAAACCTATTTTGCACTTTGATTCCCGGCCGCAGTTATGCTGGCCGCAGCGTGAATTCCGTCAGGGCAATCTGCGGGATTCAGCTTAATCGTTGTGCAGAAGTTTGCCGAGAGCTTTCGACAGGAGAAAGATCGGCATCTTTTTCTTCAGTTGCCTGTGCCGCGTCAGTTTGTTCTGCAGCCGTCAGCTCAGAAGTACCCTCTGTTTCTACCACTTCGCTGCTGGAAAGCGCCTGCACCTGCTCGCGCAGTTCGTCGGCATCGGCGTAAAAATATGCGCTGCTGAGCGCCATAAACATAAAAAGGGACAGATTCTTCATCGTATTTTCCTGGCGGAATTTTTCAACGTTGTTATAGGACAGATAATCAGGCAGGAAGTTTGTGGCGGATGTTTTTTTCGGTGTGACGCATTGCGCAAATGCGTTGGTTGGTTCAGAAAATAAAATCATGGGCTCCTGGTGAGTTTCGGAATGTGTTAATTCGATAACACGCTTAAAGCTAAGCGCTTAAAAGTAAGCAGTGGCACTACTGAGAAAAGCCAGTCCGAGAAAGCCAGTCCGAGAAAGCCAGTCCGAGAAAGCCAGTCCGAGAAAGCCAGTCCGAGAAAAGCCGGTCAGAGAAAAGCTGGCCGCTTAGGGGAAGACAATCAGCCACCGCAGTAAAACTGTGGTGGCTGATCGCTGAGAGGTAAAGACCTCAGTTCAAACGGGTTTTCAGTACATCCACCAACAGATCAATCTTCATCTGCGGCTGTTTTTGGTCCAGTACAATCTGTTTGCGGTCTGACATCTGATCCTGATCCACCACGACTGCCGCTTCTCTGGCATCGGCCATGGCGGCGCTGGCCAGACAGGCAATACCTGCGATCAATGCTTTGTTTTTCATGGTCTTTACCTCTTTCAGTTCATTTTCTCTTACAGCGAGTTAGTCAGCAACAATGAAAATTAGTTCGATATGATTGATAATGAAAATAGAACAATAAGATTTAAAAACCAACTCTTTTAGTAGGAATAAGCTCTTAAGCAGGAACCCGGGGAAAGGTATTCAGAAGACAAGAAAGGTGTTCAGAAGATAAAGCCGGCGCGCAGGCAAAAAAAGCCCGGCCAAAATGGCCGGGCAAAAATGGTCTTTTAAATAAAAGACCCACCCATTTTCACTTAAAGACGTGCACGCCGGTTACAGAACCAGACGGCGTACGTCGCTGATCAGATTCACGAAGTGCGTGAAGAAACGACCACAGTCTGCACCGTTAATCGCACGGTGATCGTACGATACGGTTAATGGCAGCATATTGCGCGGAACAAATTCCTTACCATTCCAGACCGGTTTAATCTGAGCTTTGGACACACCCATAATGGCCACTTCCGGCGTATTCACGATAGGCGTGAAACCGGTACCGCCAATGGCACCCAGGCTGGAGATTGTGAAACAACCACCCTGCATTTCATTTGGCTTCAGTTTGCCGTTACGGGCTTTGTCTATCAGTTCGTTTACTTCTCTGGCGATCTGGTAAATGCCTTTTTTGTCGGCGTCACGCAGAACCGGAACCATCAGGCCGTTCGGCGTATCACAGGCAATACCAATGTGCACATAGCTTTTCTGCACAATGTGCTCACCGTCGTGATGTAGCGACACGTTAAAGCTTGGCTCAGCCACCAGAGAGGCAGCGGCGGCTTTGATCAGGAACGGCAGCGGCGTTAATTTCACACCGTGTTTTTCCGCTTCGGCTTTCATGCTCTTACGGAATTCGTCGAGATCTGTGATGTCAGCGTCATCAAACTGAGTAACGTGCGGTACGTTCAGCCACGCACGGCTCATGTTGGCAGCAGTAACCTTTTTGATCTTGCTCATTTTCACCAGTTCGATATCACCGAACTGAGAGAAATCAATGGCAGGAACAGCAGGAATACCCGCGCCACCGGTAACGCCAACCGCACCACTTTCAGCCTTTTTAACCACAGCTTTTACGTAGTCACGGATATCGTCTTTGGTGATACGGCCACGCATACCGGTACCTTTCACCTTGGTCAGATTCACACCCAACTGACGCGCCAGACGACGGGAAGAAGGACCTGCGTAGACATTGTGAATGTCTTTTTCATCGGTCACTTCGTTCAGTGTCTGAGTTTTGGCCGGAGCCGGTGCTGCTGCAGGTTTCTCTGCGGCAGGTGCCGGAGCAGCAGCAGGCTTTTCAGCTGCAGCTGGTTTTTCTTCTGCTTTTTCAGCAGGAGCCGCAGCACCGCCACTGACCAGAATCTTCGCGTAAACGTCGCCTTCTTTTACTTTGTCGTCGACGTTAACCAGGATTTCTTTCAGAACACCTGCCTGAGGTGCCGGAATGTCCATGCTGGCTTTATCACTTTCCAGAACAATCAGAGAATCGTCTTCTGCTACTTCATCACCAGCTTTCACGGTAATTTCAATAACAGTCACTTCATCTGCACCACCCAGATCCGGGATGGTCAGTTCAATGATCTGTTCTGCTGCTGGTGCAGAAGGTGCTGCTGGTTTTTCTTCAGCGGCTGGCTTCTCTTCCACTGCAGCCGGTTTTTCTTCCGCTGCAGGTTCGGATGCTTCTTCTGCTGCAGGCGCAGCATCGGTTTCCAGTTCAAAAATCGCTGAACCTTCCGATACTTTATCGCCCACGTTTACCAGAATTTTGGCAATCTTCCCTGCCTGTGGGCAGGGAATTTCCATAGTTGCTTTGTCAGTTTCCAGAACCAGCAGGTCCTGTTCCTGTTCAACGCTGTCACCAACGGCAACGTTAATTTCAATTACTTCTACGTCTTCTGCGCCACCGATGTCAGGCACATTCACGGTCATATTGCTCATGATGGCCTCCTATCAGTGGTTTACAGGGTTAACTTTGTCGGCAGAAATACCCAGTTCAGCGCGAGCCTTGGCCAGATCTTTCTGCGGGAATTTGCCGTCTTTAGCCAGCTCAGTCAGAGCAGCCAGAACAACAAACTCACGGCTTACTTCAAAGTAGTGACGCAGTTTCTTACGGGTGTCACTGCGGCCGAAACCATCAGTACCCAGTACCTTGTATTCACCCGGAATATAAGCACGCAGCTGTTCGCCGTACGCTTTGATGTAATCGGTCGCCAGAATGAACGGACCTTTGGCATCTTTCAGGGTTGCTGTTACGTAAGGAACTTTCGCTTCTTTCGCTTCAGGATTCAGCATGTTCACGCGGTCACATTCGTGTGCGTCACGTACCAGTTCGTTAACGGACGGTACGCTCCATACGTCGGATTCAACGCCGTATTTTTCACGCAGAATGTCAGCAGCTGCTTCTACTTCACGCAGAATAGTACCGGAACCCATCAGCTGGACGCGGGCATCAGCAGCTTTGGTTTTCTTACCGGCTTTCAGCTGGTACAGACCTTTGATAATGCCTTCTTCAGCACCCACCGGCATATCCGGGTGAACGTAGTTTTCGTTCATGGTGGTGATGTAGTAGAAGCAGTTCTCTTCGTCGTGATACATACGCTTCAGACCGTCCTGAATAATCACGGCCAGTTCGAAGCTGTAAGTCGGATCGTAAGATTTACAGTTCGGGATGGTGTGCGCCATCAGCAGGCTGTGACCATCCTGGTGCTGCAGACCTTCACCGTTCAGAGTGGTACGGCCAGCGGTCGCGCCAATCAGGAAACCACGTGCCTGCATATCACCGGCAGCCCACGCCAGGTCGCCAATACGCTGGAAACCAAACATGGAATAGAACACGTAGAACGGAATCATTGGGCAGTTGCTGTTGCTGTAGGCAGTTGCCGCAGCAATCCACGCAGACATAGCACCGGCTTCGTTAATACCTTCTTCCAGAATCTGGCCTTTTTTATCTTCCTTGTAGTACATGATCTGGCCGGCATCCATCGGCGTGTACTTCTGGCCCTGGGAAGAATAAATACCCAGCTGACGGAACATTCCTTCCATACCGAAAGTACGTGCTTCATCAGGAACGATCGGCACAACGCGCTTGCCGATTTCTTTGTCTTTAACCACCTGAGACAGGATACGTACGAACGCCATAGTAGAAGACAGTTCACGTTCACCACTGCCGCTCAGCTGACCTTTGAACGCATCCAGTTGAGGCGTGTTCAGAGGCTCAAACGCGGTACGGCGTGAAGGAACAGGACCGTGCAGTTTCTTACGGCGGTCGTTCATGTATTTCATTTCCGGGCTGTCCGGAGATGGACGGTAGTAAGGTACGCGTTCCAGTTCTTCGTCAGTCAGCGGAATGGCAAAGCGGTCACGGAATTGCTTCAGTGAATCTTTGTCGAGTTTTTTCACGGAGTGAGTAATGTTGGCCGCTTCGCCGGCATCACCCAGGCCATAACCTTTAACGGTCTGAGCCAGAATAACGGTTGGCTGACCTTTGCTTTCCATTGCTTCAGCGTACGCAGCGTACACTTTGAACGGATCGTGGCCACCACGGTTCAGGGCGAAGATTTCTTCATCGCTCATGTCTTTCACCAGTTCCAGCAGCTCCGGATATTTACCGAAGAAGTGTTCACGGGTGTAAGCGCCACCGTTAGCTTTGTAGTTCTGCAGTTCGCCGTCGCAGACTTCATCCATACGCTTCTGCAGCAGACCGGATTTGTCTTTTTCCAGCAGGATGTCCCAGTGACGACCCCAGACAACTTTAATTACATTCCAGCCAGCGCCACGGAAGACACCTTCCAGTTCCTGAATGATTTTGCCGTTACCACGGACAGGACCATCCAGACGCTGCAGGTTACAGTTGATCACGAATACCAGGTTTTCCAGCTTTTCGCGGCCAGCCAGAGAAATTGCACCCAGAGTTTCCGGCTCATCACATTCGCCGTCACCCAGGAACGCCCACACCTTACGGTCACCACGTGGCGACAGTTCACGGGCAGACAGGTAGCGCATTACGTGCGCCTGATAAATCGCCTGAATCGGACCCAGACCCATAGAAACGGTCGGGAACTGCCAGTAATCCGGCATCAGCCATGGGTGTGGGTAGGAAGACAGACCGTTGCCATCAACTTCACGGCGGAAATTATCCAGCTGTTCTTCGTCGAAACGGCCTTCTAGGTAAGAGCGTGCGTAAATACCCGGTGCAGAGTGACCCTGGAAATAAATCAGGTCGCCCAGGTTGCCGTCTTCGTTACCACGGAAGAAATAGTTAAAACCAACATCGTACAGAGTGGCCGCAGATGAGAAAGACGCAATGTGACCGCCCAGACCTTCATCGTTATCGTTGGCACGCATAACCATGGCCAACGCATTCCAGCGCACCAGAGAACGGATACGGCGTTCCATGAACAGGTCGCCCGGCATACGTTTTTCTTTATCGGTAGGAATGGTATTGCGATAAGGTGTGGTAATAGCCGGTGGCAGGTCTACGCCTTTTGCCAGAGCATTATCAAACAGGGTTTTCAGCAGAAACGCTGCCCGCTCCGGGCCAGCATGACGGATGGTGGCGTGCAAGGAATCCAGCCACTCCTGAGTTTCATAAACGTCGACATCTTGTGTCATGAGGACTCTCGTCTCCTTATTATTGCACCAATAAAGGTGGTCGGTGCGTTGGCTTTGCTCCGCCTTTTGGGCGGAAACCATTATCTGCACGGCTGATTCAGCCGGCAGTTCAGGACAGTCACGAAACGGTCTTAGCTATTATCCTTTCCGTTATGCCTTTCCGTTATGGGTAAGTACGGAAAGTAACCATAGATAAACTCATTTCCGGCTGCCTATGTAGTTCTACGATCCAGGAAAGCTAGTAAAACTACATAATTAATCGTTATAGCATCGCTGATGTTCATAGTCTGAATGTTCCGACTACAAAAAACAACGTCATTCTTGTAGTTTTTTTACAAGATACTTTTTCCACCCATTTTTACCTTCCGCTGCTCACCCACCACTGAACAGTTTACGCCGCACCTTACGGCGGAATTCGCCGGGGGTCTGCCCCGCCAGTTTGCGGAACACACGGATAAAATATCCGGCGTCGTTAAAACCAACGGTGGCGGCGATATCCGCGATGGTCAGATTCGAATTCTGCAAAAGATCGCGGGCACTCTCACAGCGTAGACCATGCAGATACTGTGTGGGTGTGCGGCCCGTAATGTGGCGGAAGCGGCGGTCAAACTGGCGTTCACTGAGGCCGGTCATTTCTGCCAGCGCCTGCAGAGACAACGGCCGTTGCATGTTCTGCTGCAGCCAGGTCTGCGCCATGGCGATTTCTTCATCCGGGTGTTGCTCGTTCTGTTCAGCATAAAACACCTTTTTTTCAATCGGATTGCGGATTTCCGGTGAAAACTGTTGTTCCACCTGCTGAGCCAGACTGCGGTCGTACTGCAAACCAATAAAATGCACCATCATATCGGCGCCGGAGTTCACGCTCGCCGCGCAGTAAATTCGGTCCGCCTGGGTCAGCAGATGCTGACGCTGCAGCTTCACCCGCGGGTAATCCCGGGCAAACTGTTCCAGATAATGCCAGTGCGTGGTGGCCGGCTTGCCATCCAGAATCCCCGCCTCCGCCAGCAGACACACACCGGTACCCACCGCCAGCACACTGGCACCGCCACGGTATTGCTGCGCAATCCAATCGATGGTTTCCGCCTCCTGCAACAGCTGTCGTTTTGGGTTACGCCACAAAGCCGGGACAACGATAAGATCGGTATGTTCAATCTGATTGAGTGCTTTGGCCGGATTAAGGCGAAAGCCGCCGAGCATGGAAATCGCTTTCAGCTCACGGGCTGCGGGCTCTACAGCGAAATCCGCACGCGGATCGCGGCGTACTTTTAAACGCGCGCGGGCGGTTTCCAGCATTTCCAGCGGAATGGCCACGCTGGAGCTGAGCATCTGCTCCATGGTCAACAGAGTTACGTGCCTGATCACAGGTGTTCAACGCTCCTGTTCGAATATGTCACTAATTGCGTCTTAATTATTCAATAATATGACTGAATCGTACTAATAACGAAAGCAGTGCTGATCCTACAATAGTCGCAGATCAAATATCAGCGCATATCAGTAAGGGTTCGCATGAGAAAATTGGCAGTTATTACTGGCTTTGGTGGCATCAGTGCCGCCGGCCGCAGTTCCGGACATCAGGCTTTCCGTCGTCTGGTGCTGGACAAGCTCAGCGCCGCCGAACAGAACGGCACACTGGCTTCACTGGCCCAGTTAATGGGTATTGAAGGCGCAGACCTGAATAACGAGGCCATTAAGCAGCAGATCCTCGATGGCACCCTGGTACGCGAATGGGACAACATGCCGTGGGATGCCCGCGCAGTGCCCTTCCACGAGCCATTCAAAGACGCCGACGGCAACAAATGCTGGCGCGAAACCACCAAACCGTTAACGGTACAGAGCGCCGGTCAGACGCCAAAAGGCTTTGATCCTCTGGCACAGTACAGCTCACGCCACCACCCTCGTGGTCTGGCGCTGGCGGTTTACGCAGCGTCTGACATGCTCGGTCAACTGGGTATGGATTGGGACGTCCTGCGTAACCACGTTCATCCGGATCAGATCGCAGTGTACGCCGGTTCAGCCATGGGCCAGCTCGATGGTGAAGGCCACGGCGGTATGATTCAGGCGCGTATGCTGGGCAAACGCACCAGCTCCAAGCAGTGCGCCATGGGTCTGAGCGAAATGCCGGCTGACTTTATCAATGCTTATGTACTGGGCAACGTCGGTACCACCGGCAGTATGGTCGGCGCCTGTGCGACCTTCCTGTACAACCTGAAAGTGGCCATCGACGATATTCAGAGCAGTCGTCGCCGTATGGTGATCGTAGGTAACGCTGAGTCGCCATTAACGCCGGAAATCGTTGAAGGCTATAACGCCATGACCGCGCTGGTCACCGAGAAAAACCTGCGTGATCTGGATGGTATCAGCGAAGATCAGAAACCGGACTTCCGCCGTGCCAGCCGTCCGTTCAGCTATAACGCTGGTTTTACCCTGGCGGAGTCTGCGCAGTTCTTCGTATTAACCGACGATGAACTGGCCACCGAACTGGGCCTGACCATTCACGGCGCCATCGGTGATGTATTCGTAAACGCTGACGGCTACAAAAAATCCATCTCTAACCCGGGCGTCGGTAACTACCTGACCATGGGTAAAGCCATGGGTGAAGCGCGCCGTTTAATCGGCGAACACGCACTGCAGACCGGCTCTTTTGTTCAGGCTCACGGCAGCAGCACGCCAGCTAACCGCACCACAGAAAGCCACATCCTCAGTGAACTGGCCGGTGCCTTCGGTATTAAAAACTGGCCGATTACTGCGGTAAAAGCGCATCTGGGTCATTCTCTGGCGGCAGCCTCTGCTGACCAGCTGATGATGACTCTGGGCACCTGGGCACACGGTATTATTCCAGGCATCACCACCGCCAGTGAAGTGGCCGACGATGTATTTGGCGATAACCTGAATATTCTGCTGAATCACTACGAAGTGGATGCCAACAGCCTGCCACTGGCGTTTATTAATGCCAAAGGCTTTGGCGGTAATAACGCCTCTGGTTTCGTGATCAGCCCACAGCAAACGCACAAATTACTGGCCAGCAAATACTCCGCGGATGAGTGGAAAAACTACCTGAGCCGTAACGAAGAAATCCGTGCTGCTGCAGAAGCCTTCGATGCCAAAGCCACCGCAGGTGAAAACGAAGTACGTTATGTGTTTGGTCAGGGCGTGATGGATGCAGAAGATCTGGATATCACAGATACCCGTATCCGCGTGAAAGGCTGGGAACACGAAGTCAAACTCTGAGAAGAGTTAACAGAATGAGCTGCGCGGCATTTGCCGTGCGGCAAAACGAAAGACCTCCTGATTGAAAGCAACCCCCCCCTTTGCTTGCTTTCAATCAGTTTTTGCCGCAGTGGATTACCACCGCGGCCTTTTTTTGCCTGTCAGAAATTGCCTCAGTCGATAAAGCGGAATTTCTGCGGCTCGCGCTGATCCACCTTAAAGAAATAACCGGTCTGCGGTGCAGCAAAGACTTTATCGCCCTTCTTAAACTGCAGCTGTGTATTCTGATCGTGAGTCAGATCCACTTCCCACAGCGCATCGCTGTCCCAGCCATCGGCTCTTAATTCCACTCTGACATCCGCGCCTACCGGATTAGCAGCCACTACAATAAACGGCAGATGAGCACCGGCTAATGCGTCACGGCTGAGCGTTAAACGATGAGAGCGGATATACAGATCGCCTTCTGCCGAAGCTAAGGCATCATTCGGCTGAACAGGTAATTCAATCCAGGCATTGCCATTGGTTAATTTTGGCTTGCTGGTGCCGTCATTGGCAGAAGCATTTACCGCGCTGTCGACAGAACCGTGAAAGATATTCGCACTGCCGAGAAAATCGAACACAAAGCGGCTGTTTGGTTTGGCGTACAGCTGCGCTGGTGTATCCACCTGCTCAATATTGCCATTGCTCATAACCACCACCTGATCGGACAGCTCCAGCGCTTCTTCCTGATCGTGGGTAACAAACACACTGGTAAAACCGATTTCTTCATGCAGTGAGCGCAACCAGCGACGCAATTCTTTACGCACTTTGGCATCCAGAGCACCAAACGGCTCATCCAGCAGCAGCACTTCCGGATGGGTTGCTAACGCCCGCGCCAGCGCAATACGCTGCTTCTGACCACCGGATAATTGCGACGGATAGCGGTTGGCCAGATGCGGCAACTGCACCCGCTCTAACAGGCGGCTGACCCGGCGCTGAATTTCTGCATTATCCGGACGTTCTTTTTTCGGCAGAACTTCCAGACCAAAAGCAATATTCTGTGCCACAGTCATATGACGGAACAGCGCGTAGTTCTGGAACACAAAACCCACGCGGCGATCTCGCACATGCAGATTGGTCACGTCACGGCCGGCAAACTGAATTTGTCCGCTGTCAGCGGATTCCAACCCGGCAATAATACGCAGCAAGGTGGTTTTACCGGAACCGGATGGTCCCAGCAGGCCGACCATTGCGCCTTCTTCAATATTCAATGACAGTGGCGACAACGCCTGAAACTGGCCAAAGCGTTTGGACAAATTTTCAATACGAATACTCATAAAGCCTCACCAGAGTCGTCTTTCCCGGCGCTGTCGTGCAGATTCTGTTCTGCCAGACGTTCCTGCCGCCATTCAATAAATGCTTTTAAAATCAGGGTAAATAATGCGATCAGCGCCAATAAAGACGCACTCGCAAAGGCTGCGCCGGATTGGTAATCCTCATACAGCAGCTGCACGTGCAAAGGCAGCGTATTGGTTTCACCACGGATATTACCGGATACCACAGACACCGCACCGAACTCACCAACCGCCCGCGCGTTGGTCAGAATGACGCCGTACAACAGCGCCCATTTAATATTGGGCAACGTTACGCGGCGGAATAATTGCCAGCCGGATGCACCCAGAATCACAGCCGCTTCTTCTTCCTCTTTGCCCTGTTGCTGCATTAACGGAATCAGCTCACGGGCAACAAACGGACAGGTAACAAACACCGTCACCATCACGATGCCCGGCCAGGCAAACATCAACTGCAGATCGTGAGCATACAACCACTGGCCCAGCCAGCCGTTATTGCCGTACAGCAACAGATACAGCAGACCCGCCACCACAGGCGACACCGCAAAGGGAATATCCATCAGTGTGATAAGAATCTTGCGTCCCGGAAAACGGAAACGGGTCACCGCCCAGGCGAATAACACACCAAACACCAGGTTAATTGGCACAGTTAACAGTGCCACAAACAAGGTCAGCAGAATGGCGTGCAGGGTATCCGGGTCTGCCAGACTGGAAAAATACTGGCCAATGCCATCAGCAAACGCATGCGTAAAAATCGCCGCCAGTGGTGCTACCAGCAATACCAGTGTCGACAGCAGTGCCAGCCCAATTAAAAAGCGGCGCACCCGCGGGCTGTCGCCCACCCGCTGCACATGGCTGCCAGAAGAATGAGAAGACATTACTAACTCCTATTGGCCATGCAGACGGCGGATGTAACGCGCCTGCCACAGGTTGATTAACAGCAGCAGTAACAAGGATGCCATTAATACCAGAGACGCAATGGCGCTGGCGGCGGCAAAATCAAATTCCTGCAGACGGACAAAAATCATCAGCGAGGTAATTTCGCTGACAAACGGCATATTGCCGGCAATAAAAATAACCGCGCCAAATTCGCCCAGACTGCGGGTGAATGACAGCGCCACGCCGGTTAACAGCGCCGGCCACAACGAAGGGAAAATAATCCGGCGAAATACCGTCCAGTCCGAAGCGCCCAGCGTAATGGCGGCTTCTTCCTCCTCGATGGAAAGCTCTTCCAATACCGGCTGCACCGTACGCACCACAAACGGAATCGAGGTAAAGGCCATGGCCACAATAATACCCAGCGGCGTGTAAGCGACTTTAATGCCCATGCTTTCCAACGCCGTACCGAACCAGCCGTTATTGGCATAAATCGTTGCCAGCGTAATACCGGCCACTGCGGTTGGCAGAGCGAATGGCAGATCGATCAGTGCATCCAGAATACGGCGTCCGGGAAACTGATAACGCACCAGCACCCAGGCCAGCAACAGGCCGAAAAAGCCGTTAAATACCGAGGCAAAAAACGCTGCCATGATGGTCACTTTATAACTGGCAACCACACGTTCGTCAGTGATTACAAACCAGTAGCGTTCCCAGCCCATATCCGCAGTCTGCATCACCAGCCCTGTCATAGGCAGTAACAGCACCAGACTGACAAAAAACAGCGACATCCCCAGACTGAGACCAAACCCAGGCAATACACGCTGCGCACGCGGCCGGTTTGCGACTGTGGCTAAAGCACTGGTCAATGGAATTCTCCCGATAATCGCGGTGAAAACCGCTCACAAATCAAACTGAATAAAGGTAAAAAAATACGCGTCTCAGACACACAAAGGCCGGGCGATGCCCGGCGCTCTGTCTGTGCGCTGCCGAATAAAGAAACATAAAGCGGCAGCGCTTACAGCTTATGCTCAGCGGCGCTGTTGCTGATCCAGCTTGCCGCCACTGTTGAACAGAGTTTCCATCGCCTGTGGCCAGCCACCGGCAATTTCTTCAACGGTCAGCAGTTTCACTTCCGGGAAACGATCAGCGACTTCGGCTTTTACTGTCTCGTTATGAATACGGTAGTTAAAACCAGCCAGCAGACGCTGCGCTTTCTCGCTGTACAGGTACTGCAGGTATTCAGTAGCCACCGCTTCGGTACCGTTACGCTTTACGTTGCGCTCAACCACAGCCACCGGAAATTCCGCCAGAATGGAAGTTTTTGGCACCACAACTTCGTATTTATCCGCACCGTACTGATCACGGATATTGTTTACTTCGGATTCAAAGGTAATCAGCACATCACCGATTTCACGTTCAACAAACGTGGTAGTCGCGCCACGGCCGCCGGTGTCGAATACTTTTACGTGAGCCAGAAAGTCTTTCATAAAGGCATCGGTTTTGGCTTCGTCTTTACCCAATGCATTCTGCGCATAACCCAGTGCTGCCAGATAGGTGTAACGGCCGTTGCCAGAGGTTTTTGGATTCGGGAACACCAGACCAACATCGTCTTTAACCAGGTCGCCCCAGTCGTGGATGTTTTTCGGATTGCCTTTGCGCACCAGAAACGCGGTGGTGGAATAATACGGTGAGCTGCCGTTTGGCAGTTTGGATTTCCAGTCCGCCGGGATCAGATTGCCGCGATCGTGCAGAATCTGAACGTCGGTTACCTGGTTAAAGGTCACCACGTCTGCCGGTAAGCCCTGCAGAATAGAACGCGCCTGTTTGGAAGAACCGGCGTGAGACTGACGGATTTCCACGTCGTTACCGGTCTTTTCTTTCCAGTGCTCAGCGAACACCGGGTTGTACGCCGCGAACAGTTCACGGGCAATATCGTAAGAGGTGTTTAACAGCTTCTCTTCTGCAGCCGAGGCCTGCAGCGCCACACCGGCCAGTAAAGCAATGGCCAGCGTTTTAACAGGAGTCAGAATATTCTTCATGCTTGGATACTTCGCAGATTATCTGGAGGGTTATCGATTCAGGCATGAGAGGCTAATTAAAATCAGAAGCTATTACAACGGGAGCATCTAGACGGTTTTGGAATATACTACGACCTAAACGCAATATACCCCGGGAGCGCGCAACGCCGCGGCTGCGCTGGACTGCAACAGGATCAGAAGCGGGTTCAGCCCAGACAAATCTTTACAGGATGAGAACGAATCCGGGCCTTGCAGAACGACCCGGAAAATCAGCAATCAGAATCAGGGCAGTTGCTGAACAACAAACCCCTGCGCCTTCAACTGCGCAATCAGACCATCATCACCGGCCAGGTGCCCCGCACCGACCAATACAAACTCACGCTGAGCATTGCGGAAATAGCCCAGCAGCTTGCGCATCCAGTTGTCGTTGCGCTGGGTGAACAACGCCTGATACGACGCCGGATCGTCTTCCAGCATCGGCTCGTTCACCACCCGCTGAATAGTCGCCAGATCACCACTGCGCCAGGCGGCGATGGTGTCCTGCAGCACCTGCCCGGCTTCCGGCACTTCTGCCAGCATACGCACTACAAAATCATCCTCATCGCCCTGCCCCAATTCCGCCAGAACCTGCGCCTGATAGCTCAGGGCCTCGAGAAACCATATCGGCTTTTCTGCATTCTCTGCCTGCTGCTGGAAATAGGCATCCACGCCCTCACCGGCAATACCGATTTTCTGACTCTCAATCTGAGTGGCCAGCATCAGAATAAACCCCGGCGTAAAACGCTGCAGATCATTCAGGTTGGCGCCGTTAGCGGTCAGATAATCTGCCAGCTGACGATACACATCCGCAGACAACACCTGCTGCAGCGTACGGCCATCGCTGTATTGCAGCATGCTGATAAATTCCTGCTGCGCCTGTGGTGTTTTTGGTAACTCGGTCTCCAGCACCAACACATCGCTGTCAGCAAATGCGCGCTGATACGGCGCAGGCAGCGGAAAATCCGATGCGGGTAAAAGATGCGCCGAACCGCCAAGATAAAAATAATCCGAGCCTTTACTGACCTTCCACACGGCGGAGTCGGCCAGAGCGCTGGCCGCAGAGAAGACCGACACTACAGCAACCAGTGCGGTCAACAGTGTGGAGAATACGAATCTGTGTTTTAACATCTGGGTTCCTTCTGTCTTTTCAGCTGGCCGTATCCCGATACCTGCCAATGTCTGTGCGGCCATCAATCTTTAAGTGCCCGACTGTGATTGTACGCTTGGCTTTGTTTCTGGCTGTGTCTCTGGCTTTACATTCGGAGTGACTGAGCACCTACCCATGTCAGACCGGTAAACGCCACTACTGACAGGACTCTTAGCGAATTAAACCAGACCCGGGCCAGAAAACAAAAAAGCGCTCAGAGAGCGCTTTTCAGATATTCATATATCGGTCAATCAGAGAATCCAGACCAGAACGGTACTCTTTAGCTTGTACCGGTTCAGAACGGTGCTCTTCCGCTTGTACCGGATCAAAACGGTACATCGTCATCATAGTCCGGCATCATTTGTGAGAACGGATCGGATGAACCCGCTGCTGGCATAGCGGCACTTGCCCCGCTTCCTGCGCCTTCAACCTTCCAGCACTGCAGACTAGTAAAGCACTTCTCTGGATTACCCGGCTTGTTCCACAGACGGCCAGACAGGTTGAACGTCACCATCACTTCATCACCCGGCTGATAAGCATCCATCAGCGCACACTTGTCTTTGATCAGCTCCAGCGCGACATAGTTAGGGTAATCCGGGTTCTCGCCCTCACCGCTGAGCTTGATCACGAATTCACGCTTGGTGAAACCGTTAGCGCCGTAAGAACGGGTTTCGTCGATGGAATGGATGATTCCCTGGGCTTCAAAGCTTTTGGACATGGGCTAAGGATTCCTGAGTGTTGGTTGGGGTTGGTTGCTTGTTTGGTTTGATAGCTGGGCTGAATCATAACATTGATGGGGGGATGGGTGGAGCCAGAATACCCTAATATCATTTCAGATTATTCAATGGGTGGCATTGCTTTAACCAGAGCCTGAACTTCCTGAGTAATGCTGATCAATTCCCGCAACAGTTGCGGATTAACATCAAGGTGTCCTTCATATTCAGCCAAATTGCGTGTGTTATGGCATTTATCCAGCACGCGCCATTTCGCTTTACTCAGGTTCACCGTGTGTTGCAAGCACTGGAACACCAGATACCGGCTGTCGCTGCGGTATCCATGCCAGCGCAATGCCGCAAGTGAAAAAGCATGGGCAGCACCGTATGCCAGTGAAAACTGACTGTCTTCACTTAAACCTGCTATCTGCGAATCTTTGAGTTTTGTATCGCCCGCCTGAACCATGCCTGCGAATTCCTTTGCATCAGCCGGTTCCTGCTTGAGCTTGTTGATTTTGACCAGATTATCCAGTTCCTTCATATCGCCTCCTGCGCTCTTACATCTTTCATTTATTCCATTAAATTAATTCGGGGCTGCTCCATCACTTTACTCAGGAAGTTTTGCCCTTCAGCCAGCCGTGTTTCAAACTCCTGAGGTGAATAAAGCGTTGGATTAACAAGGCGATGTAACTGTTCTTCTGCATCCTCTAACAGCGCCATGACTTCACTGTAACTTAACGCATCGCCAACCAACATAACATCCACATCGCTGCCGCTGTGCTCTTCGCCTTTGGCAACAGAACCGTATATGAAAGCCTTCTCAAGGTTGGGCAGTAAAGGGCGGATTGCGGATTTCAGTAACCCGGCTACACCGAAAGTTTTCTTAACCAGACTAACCAGCTCTGCATAAACAGGTGAAGCGGGGTTTGCCTGATAATGGTTCTGGTTGCCCTGCTTTACCACAGTCAGCAGGCCCGCATCTGCCATTTTGGTAAGTTCCCGGGAAATAACCCCTTTCCCCATACCTGCTGCACGGACCACCTCATTAAGATAAAAGCTTTTATCCGGCTGGCCAAAAAGCAATGCCAGCACCTTTTGCTGTGCCTTAGTAAATAAGGTATCTGCCAGACTGCCCGCCATATTCTCCATCACTCCTGCTGCCTGATCTGATCGGTCCGCAAAAAGCCACACCCGGTCCCAATTTGGGTACTATAGGACCCCAATTGGGTACTTTCAAGTTTAAATCTGAGAAAGCTCTACGCCTGCTCCTGTTTCGAAGCTGAAACAAAAAAGCACGCCGATTGGCGTGCTTCGTCTTCGTTTAGCGATCTTTCAGTCAGGATCAGGCAGCAGGAGCAGAGGCCTTATCGACAACAGCCTTTTGCTGCTCTGATGCCCGGCGCAGAACAGTCTTATAGACCTTTTTCTTCTCAGCCGATGAAGCGTGGTTCATAAACTCAGCAAACGAAGAACTGGTAGACGGTGTTTTCTTAATAAATTTCATCATAACTTCCAATCTAGTCGCTGGTTAGCCGGTCTTCAAGAGACGAAGTAGTATATTTTTCGACCACATGGCTGTCAATGTTGTCGATATTGGCACTGTACCGGCTTAATTGGTTATCCCTGTCCTGCAACAGCAGGTCGACCCTGATCCTGTTACCAAAATGCCGTTTCAGTGCGTTCACACAATCCCTTGCAGCAAAGTATTGCTCAATAAACCGCTCTCTTGGGATCTTTCTGCCCTCGACGGTTTCTCTGGCCCTTACAAACTCCCAGGCACGGACGGGGTCCTGATATACATAGAGAATATGAACGGACCGGCCCTTTCCAAGGGACCTTTCGATATTTTTCTTCGCTTTTTCATAGTTGGTCAGCGTGCCATCAAGGATAAAACTCTGCTTTTGCCCGATGACCAGGTCGTAGACTTTCTCCACCAGAATCGAAACCGCTGGCTGAAACAACCAGGAGTTATCACCGGTATAACCCTGTTCTCTGAACTCATCCCGATATTCGTCAGCATCAATGCGGATAACTTCACTATCGAACTGCTCAAGCAGTGCCTTAGACGCTTCCGTCTTACCAGCCCCCGGAGAACCTGCCATAAACACCGAAACCGGGTCCGCTTCCTTAGGGTATCTGGCTTTATCAGCAACGGTCTTAGCAAACTTCTTTTTTATCTTCCGGGCGTGTTCAGTCGCTTCGTCCTGAATTGCTCTCTCATTATCAGTCATGTCCTTATGCACTATCACCACTCACTCATATTTCTTTCAACAATAGATTGCGGAAAGTCATTATTTATAAACAAGGAGTTTGCAACCACTACCCCTTCCGATACTTCCGGAAGTTCTCCGCCTGCTCAAAAATCTCTTTGTACACTTCATCTTTATCCACCGGCGGGTAGCCGTGTTTGGCTAACAGCAGGATCAGCCCGACTTTCAGTTCTGCTTTGATGTCTTCGCGCTGGTCCCAGTCGGTAAACTGAGCTTTGTCGTCCACCAATTCTTTTACTGCTTTGGCGAGGGTTAGCAGTTTGTCTTCCGGATAGGTGAAGTCGTATTTGTGGGCAAGCTTCAGCAGGATGTCATAGAAAGCTTTTTCTTCGAGGTCGATGCCAAGGTCTGCGAAAGATTCTTTCTCTTTCTTCAGTGCCTGCAGCAGGTCGACCAGTTCTTCCGAAAAGTCCTCCAGCACATCACTGACCAATACACTGTCTTCGTTGCGCTCGTTGTAGTTTTCCACCAGCTTGCGGAATTTCTCGCTGAAGTTCATGCCCTGGGTTTTGTTGACCTTTTTAAAGTCTTCAATGGCGCGTGCAAGCAGTTGTTGCAGCAGTTTGATACGGGTATTGGGCAGTTTGATTTTTTCAATCTTGGCCAGATAGTCGTCATCGAAGATATCGACTTCGCCGCCCTGCTCTTCTCCCAGCTTAAAGATTTCTTCTACGCCATCGGCTTTCAGTGCTTCGGCGATCATTTCACGCACGCGGGCGTTCATCTGTGCAGTATCGGGTGCATTGCCTTTGGTGAGCTTAAACACGATGGAGCGCACGGCCAGGTAGAAGTGAACCAAATCGCGCTCTTCCTGACTGATACTTTCTGAACCACTGCAGATATCGAATGCGGCTTTTAAGCGTTTTACCAACGCCATAAAACGTTTTTCGATCTTATCGGTAAGCTGCACAAACTCCGCCGCCATATTCAGGCAGTTAAGCTGCTCCAGCGGAGTGCCGTTAAAATAGGGTTTGGTATCAAATTTGTGGAAGATTTTACCCAGTAAATCGAGGTGATCTTTCACCACGATCACTGACTGGGCGATTTCTTCAAAGTTCTGCTGATCGGCTTTGTTGTAGTGTGCCAGAGCAAGGTTCATCTGCTTTTTGATGCCGATGTAGTCGACCACCAGGCCTTTCTCTTTGCCTTCAAACTTGCGGTTTACCCGCGAGATGGTCTGAATCAAATTGTGGCGCTGAATCGGTTTATCGATGTAAATGGTATCGAGAAACGGCACATCAAAGCCGGTCAGCCACATATCCACCACAATGGCGATTTTAAAATTGGATTTGGCATTCTTAAACTGGCGGTCGAGCTCTTTGCGGTATTCCTGGGTGCCGAGCATCTCATACAGTGCTTTCGGATCATCTTTGCCGCGGGTCATAATCATTTTGATCCGTTCCATCGGCTTGATTTCTTTCTGCTCACTGTCGCTGAGCTGGCTGCCTTCCTCGGCAATCAGCACCTTGTTCCACTGTGGGCGCAGGGCAATCACTTCCTGCCAGAAGCGGTAAGCAATATCGCGGCTGCTGCATACGAACATGGCTTTGCCTTTAAGGGTTGCGCCTTCTTCGATGCGTTTTTCGTAATGCTCTACAAAATCTTTCGCCAGCGCTTTAATGCGATCCGGATCACCGAGAATCGCATTCATATTGGCACTGGCTTTTTTGCTCTCTTCAATCTGGTAATCGCTGGCGCCCTGGTCGGCACAGTCGCTGTAGTAGTCTTCAATTTCTTTCAGCTTATCGTTATCCAGCACGACTTTGGCGGCACGGCCCTCATACACGATACGCACCGTGATTTCGTCTTTGACTGACTCTGTCATGGTGTAGCTGTCAACGACTTCACCAAACACATCCAACGTGGCGTCAATCGGTGTGCCGGTGAAGCCCACAAAGGTGGCGTTGGGCAATGAGTCATGCAGATACTTAGCGAAGCCAAAAGTCTTTCTGACGATGCCTTTCTTCTTATCAATAACGACCTTCTGCTCAAGGTTGATCTGGCTGCGATGCGCTTCGTCAGAAATACAGATCACGTTGCTGCGCTCGGTCAGCAACTCGGTATCTTCGGTGAACTTATGAATCGTGGTCAGGAAAACCCCACCACTGTTGCGGCCTTTTAACAGCTCACGCAGGTGGGTGCGGCTTTCGACACTGATCACATGCTGATCGCCGATATAGCCCTTAGCACCGGTAAACTGGCCCGAGAGCTGATCATCCAGATCGGTACGGTCAGTAATCAGCACAATGGTCGGGCTTTCGAACTCGACGCTTTTCATCAGCAGCCGGGTTAAAAACATCATGGTGTAGCTTTTGCCGCAGCCGGTAGCCCCAAAGTAAGTGCCGCCTTTACCGTCCCCCTCGGGTTTACGGTGGCGCAGAATATTCTGATACAGCTTGTTGGCCGCATAAAACTGCGGATAACGGCAGACGATTTTTTCCTGCCGTTTTGAGGTATCCGGGAAGTAGATAAAGTGGCGGATCACCTCCCGCAGGCGGGTGTGATCAAACAGCCCCTCAATCATGGTATGCAGCGAGTTAATGCCATCCTGCTCGATGGTTTCATCGCCCGTGACTTTGCGCCAGGTATAGAAAAACTCATACGGGGCAAACAGCGAGCCCATGCGCGAGTTCACGCCATCGCTGATGATGCACAGTGCGTTGTACTTCATCAGCTCAGGGATATCACGGGCGTAACGGACAGTCAGCTGCTTGTACGCTTCTTCAATATTAACTTCTTCGCGGACGGCACTCTTAAACTCAAACACCACCAGCGGCAGACCATTGATATACAGAATCGCATCCGGAATACGCAGCTCTTTGCCTTCAATCTCAAGCTGGTTCACTACCTTGTAGATATTGGCGGTGCCATAAGCAGCGGTGTTGTTGGCGATCTGATTTTCAGGGGCTCTTGCATCAATCGACTCGACCTCACCGTCTTCAGGCAGTCGTTGCTCGGGCAACCCGGCATAGTCAATGAGTTGAACATAGAGGTCTTTCTTCGAGCGGTCTTCACGCTTCAGCAAAAAGCCATCGGCCACCAGCTTATGAATGCTGCGGTTAGAGTCGTACAGGTCAGCGGCAGGCATGCGATCAAGGCGGTTAATCACCGAAACGATTTCGGCCTCGGTAATGCCATCGGCCTGATAGCGCTTGTTCAGGTAGGCACGCAGATCCTCTTTGATCAGCACCTCATGCAGGGCGCGGTCGAGGGTGCTACCCAATACATGCGGGTAACCCTGCTCGGCGAGTAAATCAATAATTGCCTGTTCCAGTCTGGCCTCGGTAAAGCCCATTCCCTGCCTCTGCTTCTTCTTTGCTGTTACTGTGTTGCTGTTACTTCATTGCTGTTACTGCGTTGCCGATTCGCTACTGCTCTTCGTTATCGTCTCTGAAGAGATCCAACATTACCACATTGTCAGGTAATGGCTCCTGCTCCGCTTTTTTCCTACCTGTAGGCTTCTTGCCCGGATGCAGATCATCCAGCATCGCCAGAAATGCTTTACCAGGCATAATAAAGTCTTTGCTGTTTTTGACCATACAGGGTCGCTGCGCCATCCAGGCGCTTAATGAATAGCCCGTCAATTCGGCAACATCGAGCGAATCGAAGTAAATAGAATGCTCAATATCCTGAGCCGTTCTGTTCAGCGTGCCCAGCACCGAGCGATCCGTACCGCCGACAAACGCCAGTGGCTGCAACAATGCGGCGGCGGTAATTCTCTGTTTTTCGGTAGCGTTGCATTTCAATAAGGTATTCATCAGAACATCTTCAAAACACCAGTCGATATTGGCCAAATCCGGTTTGGTCAACGCCGGAATAAACAGCGGAAAGCGCGTCTGGTCGTGCACAAACAGCAGGCAGTTGCGGCGCTGAATGGTCAGCAGGTTGGCATGCCAACTGCCCAGCTTACTTTGCGGAGCTGCCAGAATGTCCTCCGCCCCAGGTTTCGTCTGGGCAGGCATTTTGGCGAGTAGCTTTTTGGTGGCGTGTATCTGGATCATGGTTTTATCTGCCCGCTAACTGACCAAATAGAGTTGTCGCAATATTTGCGACAACAGTCCGGAAATTCCGGACAGTTGAATCAACGCCCCGCCCGACACCTTACAACACCTCAGCCAGTTGTTGCTCGGCGTCAGGGATAGTGATCTGGCCGGACAGGAGTTTGGGGAGCAGAGAGTCGCGGAGGTTGGATAGCGTTTTATTTTCTTGAAGAAGCAGGCTCTTCTTCCTCAATAAAGCAGAAACTGTTTTTTCAAAATTTTGTAGTAAAGCTTTTTCTGGAGTAACGATTTTATTTGCCATGATCTTCTTCGGGGATGTGTGCTTAACCGTTGTTCCTGACATCCCTGACAAAATCTCATCTCGATAGGCTTGTGAGCAGAAGAAGTAATACAACCATCCAAATCCAAACACCTCTTTCTTCAATTCAACTTTGCCCAGTCGTTGATTGTGCAAATAGCGTTTTTCCTCATCGAAAGGAACCAGAGCTGGATAGCCCAAAGTGTCGGCCTGCTTACTAAGATCAGTCATCGTCAGAATCAGATCGCCCTCTTGCAAAATATATTCTGAGTCAATCGGGCCTTCGTAAAATTTGAGCTTATCGCCTTTATATCCACCGCCAATGGCTATATTTCCAGGAGTTAGTAAAACGTCACTCGTTTCCTTGTCCGAGAAATACTCGCCCTTAAATGCAAAGCCATGCTTGACGTTAATGTAACTGGATAATTGGTCAACCTCCCACCCCTCAGGCACCCAGCCCATTTCTTCGGTCAATACAAACCGATCCGGGAAAAGTTGTTGTATCTCAGGCGGCAGGCGCTGGTCTGATAAACCAGTTTCAGGCAGGGCCTGTTCTACGCTTACGGCGCCGGTGGCCCCCGTGGTTTTGTTGGTGGTTTTGCTGGTCTGCTGGCGCAGCGCTTCGCGTCTGGCGGCGCGGGCGGCCAGCTCGTCGGGAATTTCGTTTCCGGCGGCCAGGGCGTTGTCGATCACCGGGTCAAAATCCACAAACCAGCTTTTAAATAATGCCTGCGCCATGGATTCGAGGGTGGTATTGATCTGGCGGTTAAGGGCGATTTTGTTGTCGAGGGCGCCGAGGATTTGAGCAATGTTTTTTTGCTCTTTAAGTGATGGCAACATCACGGGATAGCGAGCTAGGTCGCCAACTTTCATATTCAGCTGAACAGAAGTACCACCTGATATTCCATCAATAAAGCTAGCAAAATCCGCAGATTGAAAGACGTAATATGCAAATTCAGGATATATCCTATTTGTGTCTAAGCGAATACGAGCTAATCCATTATTGAACACAGCATCCATATCTTGTTTAACAAGGTAGTTAATACCCGTCGAACAAGTTCGAGCCATGATGATGTCATCTCTTTTCAACTGGTACTTTTGATAGTCCTGCGGCTTAGTTTCTGTATACCCCCACTGCTCAAATGGCTTTGACTGGGATATGTCCTGTATTCGCAGACAACGGATCTCCGATGGCCCCTCTATTATCGGCGCACGGCGTATTGCGTCCAAACCAGTATTTATTGAATTCGCTACTTCAGAAAGTAATAGCTTCTCCCACTCACTCCCCATAACCCAGCCCCTTCAGGTTCTGTTTAATTACGGCATCCAGCTCCTGCGCGTCACGCATCTGCTGAAACAGGGTTTGGGTGAGTTGCTGCATTTTTTCTTCAAACAGTTCGCCGTCGTCTTCGATTTCTGCAGCGCCGACGTAGCGGCCCGGTGTGAGGACGTAGTCGTTGGCTTTGATGTCGTCTAATGAGGCACTGCGGCAGAAGCCGGGGATGTCGGTGTATGAGTCTGACGTCTGTGTTTCCACGTCGGACGTCGGACGTCTGACGTCTGACTCGCCAACTGACTCCCCCCTCCACAGATGATACGTCCGCGCGATTTCGGCGATATCGTCGGCGGTTAGTTCTTTATGTATGCGGCTGATCATGCTGCCCATATTACGGGCGTCGATAAACAGGGTTTCGCCTTCGCGGTTGCGGTGTTGTTTGCGGCCGTCGCTGAAGGTCTGGGCTTTTTTGTTTTTGGTTAAAAACCACAGGCATACAGGAATCTGGGTGGTGTAGAACAGCTGCCCCGGCAGGGCGATCATGCAGTCGACGAGGTCGTTTTCGATGATCTGTTTGCGGATTTCACCTTCGCCTTTGGTGTTGGTGCTCATGGAGCCATTGGCCAGTACAAAGCCCGCAACGCCGTTGTCGCTGAGCTTGCTGATCATGTGCAGTATCCAGCCGTAGTTGGCGTTGCCGGTGGGTGGGGTTTCGTAACCAGCCCAGCGCGGGTCGTTGGTGAGTTCATCCGGGCCGCGCCATTCTTTTAAGTTGAACGGTGGGTTGGCGATGATGAAGTCGGCTTTTAAGTCCGGGTGCTGGTCTTTAAAGAAGGTGTCGGCTGGTACGTCGCCGAGATTGGCGCTGATACCGCGAATCGCGAGGTTCATCTTGGCCAGCTTGTAG
>NZ_DJIO01000178.1:0-12502 GCF_002433655.1 Thalassolituus sp. UBA6592
CCGTGTCCGTGTCCGTGTCCGTGATCATGATGGTGGTGGTCTTTCAGCAGCAGGGCGCTGACCAGATTGACGGTTAATCCCAGTACGGCAACCCAGATCGCCTGATCAAACTGAATCTGTTGGGGGTCAAACAGGCGCACAACGGATTCCACGATCATCAGCAGCGCGACCACGGCGAGGGCAATCGCACTGGCAAACCCGCCGAGAATATTTACTTTACCTGTGCCAAAACTGTAGGCCGGATTGGATGCGTTATTACGTGCATAGCGATAGGCGAACAGGGTAATCATAAATGCGGCGACATGCGTTGCCATGTGCCAGCCGTCGGCCAGCAGCGCCATGGAACCGTACCAGGCGCCTGCGACAATTTCTGCCACCATGGTGACTGCGGTCAGAATCAGCACATACAGAGTGTTGCGTTCACCTGTCTGGTGTTCTGAATTAAATTCATGACTGTGTTGCCATTTTGTGTGGGGATTGGCTCGATTGTTGGCAGGCATAATAAGTCTTAATAATGAGGTTATGTTGATCATACAGGGTGTTTGCATTGCCCTGAAGCGTTAGCCTGCGACCTGACGTATACATCTTCCGGCACGGGACTCTGGCCTGATTGGAAGCTGGTACCATGGTGCGAATAAAAGTATTGTTTTTAGCAGAATAATTAAAAAGCGATCACATGCTGAATCGCCGGGGGTCACCGATGAAATCTCTGTTGTCATGGAAGTTGAAGGGAGGAGCACTGCAGGCAGTCGCGTCCGCATTGCTGCTCACCATGTTTTTGACCACGCCTGTTCAGGCAGAACTATCTCAGACAGAACCATCCGCCGATCTGTTACAAAAGCGCCAGATGCTGGAACTGATGGCTTATCGCAGCACGACGGAATTCAGTTTAATCGCCCTGAATCAGGGAACCGGCGGCGCGGTCGAGCGTCTGGCATCTGTCATCCGTCAGGGCGATGCTCTGGCTGCAGAGTTGGGTGCTGAGTGGCCGGAGCTGCAGGAACAGTGGCAGTTATCCCGGCAGTTCCTGCAGGAAAAACAACAAGCGGCAATTAATGGCGACGAAGCCGGGCTGGCAACGGAAGTGAAGCTGCGTCAGGAGGCTCTGTACCACGTGCTGGAAGAGAACCGCCCGGCCGATAGCGGCTTCAGCGGTGAAGAGCAGACCATAGTTTTGTTACTGGATAATCTGGAACGGGTGGTGGCTGCTTATGTTTCTTTTAATATGAGCCTGTTTGGTGTGCACACCGACCCGGACAACGGTATCGCGCAGTATGTGAAGTCATTTGATGAGACGCTGGCTCAGTTGAAAGATCAGGAATTAAAACGCAGTGTCAGCGGAAAGTGGGAGTTTGTGCGCGGCGCTTTGCTGGCCTACAACGAACGTTCTGCGGTTTATATTGTTGATCGTACCGGGCGCTCGATCCGCGATCTGCTCAGCGCCGGCATCAGTTCTGATCAGCTGGCGTCCGAATAGGACGCCAGTGCGGTAACCCCGTCTGCTTTGCCGCGCTTTTACTGCTTGAGTTGTTTCAGCAGAGATTCCGGTACTTTTTTAATGCGCAGCTCGTTGCTGACCGCATCAAATACTACTTCTTCTTTATCCAGCAGGCTGGCAGAAAAGCTCAGGCTCAGGTCTTTGTTCTTGCCTGTGAAGCGGATAAAACCTTTCAGTTTTTTCCGGTCCGGAATCAGCTCGGTCTTAATGGCATCGGCTACTACGCGGGTGTCGTGCCCCTGAGCAGCCAGCTGCTCAGGCGTCAGTCCTTCCGGTGCTTTCTGCTGGCGTTCTTTCTGCTTATCAACGATGTAATGTGAGAAGTCTTTACCCGCATCGGTTTTTACCTGAGTGGCCATAAAGTCGGCCAGCTCTTCGAACACCACAGGCTCACCACGCATATCCTGCTCGATACAGTAATCCACCACTTTGGCTTTGTATTCAAAGCCCTGATCGGCGGGCAGGGTGTGAGAAAACTCGTCGACAATTTCCAGAAACGCTTCGGTTTCTTCGGCGGTGTTCAGAGTGTCGGTAAAGCCGATGCATTCGGCAAAATGGTTCTGCAGCGGTTTATCACCACGGCCGAAGCTGAAAGTCAGATATTTACTGTCGTCGTCTGCAGCCCAGTCGGTCAGATTCAGCAGTACTCCAAAGCCCGTGTTAGAAAAATCCAGATAGCTGGTTTCCGTTAACGTCATATCCGGATTAACCGCGACGCTGGTTTTGCGGCGCAGATGAAACATATACAGGCGATCATCGTCAGCTAACTGATCGAGGAAAAAGGCCAGGTAGCCCTCAATCGCCAGCTCGGTATTATCCAGACTGTTGACGAAATGCTTGCTGATACGACGGGTCATGGACATAAAGCTTTCGCGTTCCTGTTGCCAGTCCTGTACCAGCGCACGCACCTGAGTGATTTCAGGATGGAAAACGCCATAGCGTTTTCCCGAGCGCTGGGTAAAGACAGACTTCAGCTGAGCGGCGGTCTGGGCATAAAAGTGCGCGACGGCTTCACTTTCCAGATCAGCATCGTGTTCGCTGGAATTCAGTGACGCCGCCGGATCTTTAACGTCTTTGCTGATCTGATGGGTAACAAAATGCTTCAGTGCCATGAATTAATGTCCGTCGAATTCGCAAATGGCGTATACGTCAAAACCGGCATCGCGCAGCTTTTTGCTGCCGCCCAGGTCGGGCAGATCAATAATCGCTGCGCATTCAACAACCTCTGCCTGCAGCTCTCTGACCAGATGGCAGGCGGCCAGCATGGTGCCGCCGGTGGCGATCAGATCGTCCATCACCAGTACGCGGTCGCCGGCTTTGAAGGCGTCGGTGTGCAGTTCGATGGTGGCGCTGCCGTACTCCAGATCGTAACTGGCGGTGACGGTATCAAAGGGCAGTTTGCCTTTTTTGCGCACCGGCACCAGACTCAGGCCCAGTTCATAGGCCAGCGGGGCGCCAAGGATAAAACCGCGGGCATCAATGGCAGCGACGGCATCCAGTTTCAGGTCCTGATAGCGATGGACATAGCTGTCGATGAGTTTGCGGAACACGTTACGGTTCTGCAGCAGGGGCATGATATCGCGGAACATGACGCCTTCTTCCGGCCAGTTGGCTACGGTTCGGATGGCGTTTTTGATTTCGTCGCGATAAAAGCTCATATCTTTCTCCAGCTTTCAGTAAATGGTGCCCGCATCGGTGGGCGGATAAATTCGGAAGCGGCGGATTATAAACCTTAGGGCTTCAGACTACAGCCTCGGCAGCGGTATAAACCGGATGGAATGGCTGCTATTCCTGTTATCAGGAAAAAAGTCAGCCACAGGCCGGTTTAAACCGTGTGATTCCGGCGCTAACACAGATAGAATCGCGCCCCTTTTCTGCGTTTGCCCACAGGTACACTCCATGTCTTATCCGTTATCCCCAAAAAGCCATCAGGCGGCCCTCAAACTCACCGATGAACAGCGCTACCGTCACTTTATCGAAAAAGTGGTCGCCCACGGTGAAATCTGGAGTCTGGCCAATGAAGAAGGCTGGGTGACTGTGACCTCCGAAGGCGATAATGCGCTGCCGGTCTGGCCACACCCGGATTACGCTGCGGAATGGGCGCAGGGCGACTGGGATGACTGCACACCTAAGAGTGTCCCGCTGGATGTCTGGCTGGAGCGTTGGACGCCAGGCCTGATCAGTGACGAAACCTGGCTGGTGGTGTTTCCGAACCTGAAAGAACAGGCACTGATGGTTGAGCCTCAGGATCTCGACGACGCACTGCGCGACGCTATGATCTGAGGCTGCTCAACGGCGGCTGACAGTGTCAGGACGGTAAAGGCAGTCGTCATTGACGCTCAATCTGAGTAAAGTAGTGCAACGACAGCGAAAACGCTGATTCTTTCTGATCCGCAGCGGACACGGGCGATTTTCCCCGTGGCCGCCAGCCCGTAAAGCAGGAGTCTGTTATGTCTCGTATCTCTGCATCCTTTGCCAGACCCTTACTGCCGGTTGTCGCCCTTGGCACAATGCTGTTTGGTGTCAGCAGCTGCTCCGCCGCGCCGGTTGAGCTTAAAGTGGCAGACGCCAATGGCTGCCCGGCGATCTTTCAGCACAAAATGAAAAAGCTGCACAGCGCCAAAGTGCTGGACCTGTGTGAAGTGACCCACGGACAGCCGGTGATGCTGGTGAATACGGCCAGCCACTGTGGCTTCACCGGTCAGTTTGCCGACCTGGAAGCCATCCACGAGAAATACAAAGATCAGGGGCTGGTGGTGATCGGGGTATCGTCGGATTCCTTCAATCAGGAAGCCGATGATGAAGCTGAAGCGGCTGGCATCTGTTTCGAAAACTTTGGTGTGACGTTCACCATGCTGTCCACCGTGCCGGTGAAAGGGTCAGACGCACATCCATTGTTTCAGGAAGTCGCCCGTCAGGATGTGGCACCCAAATGGAATTTCTACAAATATCTGATCAATCGTGAAGGGCGTATCGTCAGCTCCAATTCCAGCATGACGATTCCGGACGATGACGAAATCAAGGCGCTGCTGAGCGGCGGATAAAAACGACCATCAGAACCTCCCTTACCCCCGAAAAAACCGCCGTCGTTTATGCACTGCTGGCCGTATTGTTCTGGTCAACGGTGGCGACGGCGTTTAAGTTCGCTCTGGCTGGCTTAACTCCGCGCTGGATGCTGCTGATTGCCGTGGCCGTGTCCTGGGGCTTTCTCTCGCTGGTATTGCTGTTTAAAAAGCAATTGGTATTGGCTGCACAGGAGCTGCGCAGCAACTGGCCGGTGGCGTTGCGCCGCGCCTTAATTAATCCCGTCTGCTACTACCTGATTCTGTTACAGGCTTATGATCTGTTGCCGGCACAGCAGGCGCAGGCGATTAATTACACCTGGGCGATCACTATGAGCCTGCTGGCGGTGCCGTTATTAGGGCAGAAACTGCGCTGGCCGGATGCCGTGGCTTTATTGCTGGCTTATTGCGGCGTGCTGGTGATCGCCACCCGTGGCGATGTGCTGGGCCTGACATTTGATTCGCTTAGCGGTGTTTTACTGGCCTTGCTGAGCACGCTGTTATGGGCTTTGTACTGGATTCTGAATACCCGTGACAGTCGTCAGGGCGATCAGGCAGATGCCGGGCGCACATTGTGGTCGGGCTTTACTCTCGCCGTACCGCTGTTGCTGGTGATCACTCTGTTGGTGGATGACGTGCCGCAATGGGCGAATGCACAGACGCAGCAATCAGTCGCTGCCGCTGTGTACGTGGGAATTTTTGAAATGGGGCTGACCTTCCTGTTGTGGCAGCAGGCGATGAATCTGACACAGCGTACCGCGGCAATCAGCTCACTGATATTTCTCAGCCCGTTTCTGTCGCTGGTGTTTATCAGTCAGCTGCTGGGCGAAGAGGTGGCTCTTTCTACCCCTCTGGGGCTGGCCTTGATTCTTGCCGGACTGGCGCTGCAGAAAATACCTGTGGCAGGCAGAAAAGCCGGCTGACGGACCGGATCATCAGGCACAAAAAAGCCCTGAAAATCAGGGCTTTTTTGTGTTCAGACAGAATGGCTTACAGCTGACGGAAAGATTCCATCAGAGCCGGTACGCCTGGGAACATACCAATGGCAGCCATAATGGCGCACAGAATCAGGAAGGTGATGCCAGGGATAACCCAGCGACCAGCATGACCCAGTTCTTTACCGCGCTCTTTACAGCCGATTAGCCCCAGGTTATCCAGCAGCATGGTCAGAGACCAGCCAAATACCGGGTTAACCAGTGCCGACGAGAATACAACGATCGCTGCAGACTGAGTGGTTTTACCTTCACGGGTCATCTGCATGCCGGCTTCCAGCAGCGGCAGGAATACACCAACGATCAGAGCCACACTCAGTACAGGTTGCCAGATCGCGAGATCCATCGGATAACCCCACAGAGCGGCCACGACACAAAATACACCAGTGAGGATGGCACCAGCCGGGATTGGACGCATGGCGATGGCTGCCGGAACAATGTAGGTACCCCATGAGGATGCCAGGTTACCGCCACCTAACAGACTACCAACCGCCTGACGGGCAGATGCTGCAACCATGGTGTCATCGATATTCATCAACACTTTGTCGGTATTTTTCGGATAGCTCAGTTCCTGGAATACACGGTGACCCAGAAAATCCGGTGACCACATGGCTACCGCCAGTACAGCAAATGGTGCGACGGCAATGAATTCCTGAATACCTGGGAGACCCATTTTCCAACCCGTATCTTCACCCCACCAGTAGGAAGGATCCAGATTCGGAATACCCGGTTGAGTGGTAAATTCAAACGGTGCGCCCAGCGTGAAAGAAATCACAGCAGCCAGTGCAGCACCCAGTGGAATCGCCAGCCAGCGCTTCTGAATGTGCTCCAGCCAGGCGTACATTATGATGGTGGCAATGATGACCACAAAGGCAATGTATGCCATGTCAAAGCTTTCAGCCCAGGCGAACATTTTTTTCACCTGTCCGGTCACGCCGATAAAGCCAAGATAAATCAGCAGGCCACCACATACCCCTTTACTGGTAAGTTTGGCCAGCATACTGCCACCGTGCGATATGCCGAGAATAAAGCCGAACACGCCGATTAACACACCAAGGGCCAACGGGTGTCCGCCGGATGCCACGATCAGTGGGATCAGTGGAATTAACGGACCATGGGTACCTGCAAGGTTCGCGGTCGGGTTGATAAAACCGGAAATCAGAATAACGAACAGCACCGCAGCGATCAGCATTTCGAAGCGTGCGTTTTCGATCACAAATTCCGGAGACAGGCCCAGCGTGCCTGCGTATGCACCAACGACAGCGGCGACCATCACAATTTTACCGATGGTTGCTGCCATGGCTGGCACCATATCTTCAAACTCAAAACGATAGTCACGGCCGGGTAAATTAATCTTCCAGCGCCGTGGTGACATAATTTTCAGCTCATTGGACAGATAGTCCGTGCGACTGCTGAACTCAGAAGATGGTTTGTGCTGAGACTGGTAACTTTTTTCGTTGTTGTTGTTCATGGTTATCCCTGACTGCATTAAAGGGGCTGTGCAAGTTAGGTTTTCGTCCATCAATCAACAATCCGACTTTAGGCATAGATTTGTCATTTTCTGTTTTTATGGGGCGAACAATTTTTACAAAGCGAAGATTTTTGCGGGTAATTTACCGCTGAGGTGATAAATAAAAAATTATTATGTGAGTAAATGGAACGGAAAGCGGAGCTGTTAAGGTGCGTGAATTACAACAGGTTTGAATATTACCGGTGTGAAATTTTCCAGAAGGGTGGAAATTCAGCCTGTTCAGCAGCAGGCGTAAAAGCCGGCCGGACAAAACATGTACCAAATTCAGTTAAGCCTTTTTGCTTTTGTCGGATAGCGGACAAAAAAAGCCCTGCAAGATGCAGGGCAAGACTAAATGAAACAGAGAGAAGAAAAGAAATGGATTACAGATTAAACAGCTGACGGATATCGTCCCAGTCAACGTATTTAAAGTTCTGTGCATCGTCTGGCAGCATGTTGCGGCCATCCTGCACGACCAGCATTCCATGGGGATATTCATCACCCAGGTCTGCAGAGGAAACGGTCAGACCATCGGTTTCTGAAGCACCATCGATGCTTTTCTCCGCATTAATACCAATGCGGAACCGGCCAATATACGTATACGGTGCTTCCGCCTGATACACCACATAACTGTCATTACCCTGGCTGGACACAATCAGATACGCCTTATCGCCTTTGCGATAAACATCCATACCTTCAATATCATCCACCAGTATTTCTGATACCGGTGACACCATGGTCATTTCTGCAGATGCATCAGCGTCGGCTGCTAAGGTCCATACGGCAACATCCTCTTCACCAATAAACAGACGCTGTTCAGCATCGTCCGCGGCACAGCCTTCGGGCTGAGTGGCTACTGCAAACTCACGTACTTTCTTGCCTGACCAGCCGCTGGCGGCGTCCAGCAGCTGCCATTGCTCGAAGCGTCCGTCTTTGTCATTCACAAATACAAAGAATTCACCGTGCGGATTTTTGTACATGCACATGCCGTAAATATCGCTCAGGTCTGTTGCTACCTCACCGGCTGCGGTCAGTAATCCGCTGGCAGGATTAATGGCAAACAGCGCAATGGAATTACGGTCGCGCTGGCTGGCGGCGGCAATATCCATGGTCTTACCTTTAAAGGTGAATCCCTGGCGAACATCAACGTTATTAACGCGGCCGGCGTTTAATTCCTGTACCTGATTTCCGTGCAGGTCATAAACATAGAGGCCATGCTGTTTATCCGTTCCCAGAACAAGGCTGTCAGCCGGAATTTTTTTATTTACCCAGATGGCCGGATCATCTGCCGCATCGCCGGCGCTGGCGACCGGCGTGGTTTCCGCCGATGGCGACAGTTGTGCTATACGCTGCGCGGTTGCTGCACGTTCTGGCAACTGCAGCTGAGCAGAATAGAGCGCTGAGGAGTTGTCATCCAGCAAGGCGATATGGCTGCCATCCATGCTGGCCGTGAGGCTGTCGATGGCAATGTTCTGTGGCAGCTGCCAGCTGAACGTGGCGCTGTATTTGCTACTTTCGATGCGGTAGCTGTGCAGTAAGTTACTGCCCAGTTCACCAATAAGAAGCTGACCGTTGGCAATCGCCAGTGGACCGGCATTGTCCTGCAGCTGCCCCCAGGGTTGAACCAGATCGACCGGCTTACGTGAGACTTCACTTTCCGCACGGGCGTTGTATGCCCAGACACCAATATTTTCTTCGCTGACGAACAGCTGGTCAGTTTCATCATCAACGACGCAGTATTCACTCTGTGGTGGCAGCGGAAACTGGCGGATTTCGCTGTGTTTCAGTGTGTTGCCAGACATGCTCAGCAACAATTGGTGAGCCATCTGGTTTTCATCCATAACAAACAGGTTAAGTTCGCTGGCGGATGGCTGATACAGACAGATGCCTTCCATTGGGTAAGGCAGTGGCTGTCCATAATGGATGTCGCTGATTTTGCCATCCCGGACGCTGTAGCTGACCAGTCGGTTTGCTGATGCATCGACGCTGATGAACAGTGGCTGACCATCGACATTGCGCTCACTGATGTATTCCGCGCTGATGTCCAGAGTCTGTTGTTGACCATCGGCCGCAGTGAGCAGCATGTTGCCGTCAGGATGCACTGATAACCATTGGCCGTTGATAAAGGCAGCCTGTTCAGCTTCCATTGGCTGCTGCTGCATCAGCAGGTTTTCAGAGTTGTCAGAAGAAGACGATTTAATACCGAGGTCAGCACAGGCTGCCAATGTCAGCAGCGGTAACAGGGCGGCGACCTTTATAGGCGTATTGAACGGTTTATTTTTCATAATAAGAACTAAATTGGCTGGCAGAAAAAGGCCGGGTGAAGTCACCCGGCATAAGTACACAGAACAGTGATCAGAAGTTGGTGAAGGTCAGACCGAGACGGTAAGTCGGGCCGTAATCTTCATACTGTGCGTTGTATTTGCTGCTGCGCTGGTAGGTGTAGTAAGGCTCGTCAGTGATATTGGCGATATCAAAGTTAACCTTCAGCTGTTGAGTGATGTCGTAAGCGGCACTGAAATCCAGCTGAGTCTGAGAGGACTGATATACGTCTTCCAGATCATCGTCCAGGTTGCCGACTTCCATCAGGTACTCAGATTTGTAGTTGCTGGCCAGACGCAGGCTCAGACCATTTTTCTCATAGCCGATGACCAGGTTACCGGTCAGCTCAGACTGGCTTGGCAGATCAATTTTACGGCCGCCCTGCAGTTCTGCTTCAGAATCGGTGTAAGTCGCGTTGGCAGAAATCAGCAGGCCATCAAACGGTGCCGGCAGCATTTCCATTTTTTGTGATGCTGACAGTTCTACACCGGTCAGGCTTGCGCTTTTACCGTTGTCGTAACTTTCCACGCCGCCTGTGTATTCTTCGTAACCGGCGTTTTCACGGATGTCGGCCTGGAAGATAAAGTCGTCGATATCTTTGTAGAACACGGAGGCTGATACAGCACCAGCAGTACCTGTGTAGTGCTCGATACCCAGATCGAAGTTAGCCGCTGTCATAGCATCCAGTTGCGGGTTACCGGCTTCTGCTTCGTCGCCTTCGGAAGACAGGGAAGGTGCCATCTGTTCAAACGTCGGGCGTACAACGGAATTGGTCCATGCCGCACGAACCTGAGTGTCCTCGGTCAGCTTGTAACGTGCCTGAATATTTGGCAGTACGTGGCTGTATGAGTTGTCGTCTTTGTAGCGGTTATAGGATTCGTCATCGTCATTGTATTGCATACCATCAAAGTCGTGCTTGGTGTGCTCGTAACGGATACCGGCCAGAATAAACAGATCATTAATTTCGGCATTGGCCATCACGTAGGCGGCGGTAATGTCTTCGTTCACTGTGTAGTCGGCGATGCGCGAATCTGCACCGGCATTTTCCAGAGCTTCTGCTTTGTCCATACCATCAATCAGAGAGTAGATGGCAGATGGTGAAATCCCCGGGCCGTATTCGCTCAGATCGTAATCAACGCTGGTTGAGAAGTTGTCCAGTGTTTCGCCGTTGAAGTCTTCATAAACGAAAACGTCTTCATCGTTGGTTTTTTCACGGGTCTTGTATTTACCACCGAATTTAACCTGAGATGGGTAATCGGCAATAAACAGATCACGGGTAATATCGAAACGCAGGCTGGACTGAGTATCGTCAGTTAAGGTTTCTTCGTATTCAACTTCGTCAATTTCGTAAGACGATGCATCATAGTAAGACGCCGGAGCACTCAGACGTGGTTTGCGGCTGTTGCTGAAGCCCATATCTGAGAATTCGCCAGTAAATGCGGCACCACTGAGGCCACCCGGATTCTCTTCTTCGGATTTGCTGTAACCTAGGGCGTATTCCACCGTCCAGTCCTGGATAAAGTGTTCGCCGCCAAAGGTGGTGGACAGAATGGTTTGCTTCTCTTCACGATCTTTCAGTTCGCGCGCAACTTCCGCATCACCGCTGGCGCCTGGTGTCTGTGCGTTGGCAAACTCGATGACTGACGCCTGGCGGGTTTCAAAATCTTTGAAGGAGCTGTACAGGTTGCGCAGGTACAGACGGTTGCTGGCGTCGATTTCCAGATCGAAGTTTAATGCGGCACCAATACGCTTACGCTCGATATCGTAATCACGGATTTCAAACTCTTCCAGGCTGCCTTCATCCCAGTGAGCACCGGTTTCAACGTTTTCAGAACCGAATTTACGGTCGTTATAGCTGAATGCACCGGCAACCCCGAGGCGCTGGCCGTTGCCGAGCAGGAAGGTATTACCACCGGAAATGCCGTAATTAGGGCTGGTCTGATCGGTCTGTTCATCGTAGCTGGCACCGGCGCGCAGAGTATAAAAAGCACCTTCACGGTCCAGGGCCGACAGGCTTTCTACTTCAATGGAACCGCCGATGGCGTTGGCATCCATATCCGGGGTCAGAGTTTTGGTAACGACTAAGGCACTGATCAGATCGGATGGCATTACGTCCAGCGCTACTGCACGACGGCCGGCTTCCGGTGCTGGCAGCTGAGTGCCGTTCACAGTGACTGAGTTCAGATCCGGGCTGATACCACGGACACGGACAAAACGGCCTTCGCCCTGATCACGTTCAATAGAAATACCCGGTACACGCTGCAGCGCTTCGGCGGCGTTGGTATCCGGCAGCTGGCCGATGGCATCAGCGTTGATCACACTGATGGTGTTGTCGGCGTAGCGCTGACGGTCAAGGCCACGCTGAAGCTGTGCCGCCTGACCGACAACCAGAATTTCTTCCACTGGCTCTTCGGCATTATTCAGCACGATGTCCAGATTCTTCACTTCTTTATCCGCTACGGTAATGGTGCGGCTGTCGATCAGTTTGCCGCCGACAATCACCTGCAGGGTGTATTCACCTGCAGTCAGGCTCGGCATACGGAAGCGGCCACCTTTACCGGCCAGTACTTCACGGTTCAGTTCATCGATGCGGACTACAGCACCTGTATAAACAGTTTCGTTCTGAACATCGCTCACACGGCCTTCAAGGATTCCATCGGCGATGGCTGGCATGGTCAAACCTGCCGCTGTAAAAGCCACCACGGCAGCCAGTGGTTTCATTCGAAATTTCATTGTTCTAACTCCGGTTGAGGAAAAGCTGCGGCGAAGGTAGGCAGAGAATATTTCTGTTATGTGACAGCCAGTCGTCAGGGCGGCGGATATCCCGGCAGGTAGCGGCGTTTTATTGTGGTTTTGATCTTAATTAACCCCTACGCGGGTTATTTTTGCCGGGAACTGTTCTCCGGTTCCGCTGAAAAAGCAGGAAATTACAAATATTGATGCTGAAACAATGAGCTTATTTGACCCGTGAGCGTATTTTTCACCATTCATTGGAATGTCATATAAGTGTCATATTACCTTGATATTACCGCAGCAGAATCTTCGAGGTATGACGCTATGCTGCACACTCTGGCTGTCCATAAAAATAAACTGAGGTGAGTTCAACCGGTCAACGCAA
>NZ_DJIO01000011.1:0-7747 GCF_002433655.1 Thalassolituus sp. UBA6592
CTTCAACACCGCGGTTGTTCTTCAGAACCAGCAGGTTTTCTACTTCATAATGCCAGATCGGGTAGAACAGAGTGGCTGCGCCACCACGCACACCGCCCTGAGAACAGGACTTAACTGCGGTCTGGAAGTGTTTATAGAACGGGATACAACCGGTGTGGAAAGCTTCACCACCGCGAATCGGGCTGCCCAGTGCACGGATACGGCCGCCATTGATACCAATGCCTGCACGCTGTGAAACATACTTAACAATGGCACTGGAGGTCGCGTTGATGGAATCCAGGCTGTCGCCGGCTTCGATCAGTACACAGGAGCTGAACTGGCGGGTCGGAGTACGGACGCCGGCCATAATAGGAGTAGGCAGAGACAGCTTGAACGTGGATACCGCGTCGTAAAAACGGCGGATAAAGTCCAGGCGGCGCTCTTTGTCGTAACCGGCGAACAGGCAGGCTGCGATCAGCACGTAAAGGAACTGTGCACTTTCAAATACTTCACCGCTGACGCGGTTCTGAACCAGGTATTTGCCTTCCAGCTGTTTTACTGCGGCATAGCTGAAGTTCAGGTCACGGCTGTGATCGATAAAGGCATCCATCGCAGCGAATTCTTCGGCACTGTAGTCTTCCAGCAGGTGGCGGTCGTAGCGCTCGCTCTCGACCAGTTTTGTTACATGGTCGTACAGCGCTGGCGGCTCAAAGCGGCCATAGGCTTTTTTGCGCAGGTGGAAGATGTTCAGGCGCGCGGCCAGGTACTGATAATCGGGTGATTCTTCCGAAATAAGGTCAGCGGCGGCTTTGATCAGGGTCTCATGGATTTCAGAAGTCTGAATGCCATCAAAAAATTGCAGATGTGCCTTCAACTCGACTTCTGAGACTGACACATTGTTGAGCCCTTCTGCAGCCCAGGTAACAACTTTATGAATCTTATCCAGATTAAGGGATTCCTGGGTCCCGTCACGTTTGGTGACCTTTAGCTCACTCATGGTTTCTGTGCCTGTATTCAAGGGAAAGTACTCCATCTGTCCCTGATGTTTTGTGGGGATCCGTAAAATGCTTGACGGCGGCTCTGGTTTAGATGTAGAGCCGGTCTAAGTAACTGAGTTACCGACGTATTTTAAAGCAGAAGCACAAGATAATGCGGTGGCAGTATGAATTCAACCCCAAGATATTGTGGGTTATGTAAATGGCATGTGGATAACTTGTGCGTAGTTCGTGGACAGGATGTGATTGGATTTTCTAAGTCATTCAAAGCATTGAAACTTACCAAAAAAAGACTGAATTAGTTACTATGCAACAAAGCGTAACAGCGTCTAGAGTTATAACCAGATGATTGCGGAAGTCCTCCGCATTCCACCTGAGTAAGGAATGGTAAGACCCCATGGTGAATCATGAACACGGTCATAATCCGGAAGAGAACTGGCGCATTCTGATTGTCGAAGATGACGAGCGTCTGGCGACCCTCACCAAAGACTATCTGGAAAGCAACGGTCTCAAGGTTTCAATTGAAGGCGACGGCAGCCGGGCGATTGAACGAATCAAAACCGAACAGCCGGATCTGGTGGTTCTGGATCTGATGCTGCCTGGCGAAGACGGCCTCGCCGTGTGCCGTATTGTCCGTCCTTACTATAAAGGACCGATTCTGATGCTTACGGCCCGTACCGAAGATCTGGATCAGGTACTGGGGCTGGAAATGGGTGCAGATGACTATGTGGCCAAACCGGTTCGTCCACGCGTTCTGCTGGCGCGCATCCGTGCATTGTTGCGCCGCGTGCGTGAAGTACCGGCGGAGCAGGAAATGGAATCAAGCTCAGAAAACCGTCTGACCTTTGGCAACCTGGTGGTCGACAGTGCCATGCGCGAAGCTTGGCTGGACGGTGAAAGCATTGATCTCACCAGTGCTGAGTTTGATCTGTTGTGGCTGTTGAGCAGCAGTGCTGGCCGGGTACTGACACGGGAAGAAATCTTCCATCAGTTACGCGGCATCGAGTATGACGGTCAGGATCGCTCCATTGACGTGCGGGTATCGCGTATCCGTCCGAAAGTGGGTGATGATCCGATGAACCCGAAACGCATCAAAACAGTCCGCAGTAAGGGATACCTGTTCGTTAAGGAAATCTGAGCAGGAGAAAGCCTATTTTTATCCGGGTCTACACTGGGCTGGTTGCGGCCCTGCTGATGGTAGCGGTGATCAGTATCGCCGCGCTGCAGCTGGTTAACGTGGTCAGGACCGCCCAGTTCAACGAAGAAATGGTGGCTGGCAGTCTGTATCTGCTTGCTCAAAGGCTGCGCCAGGATCCGGATGCCATCTCTGAACTGTCGGCACGTTTCGATGCCGATATCCGCATATTACCCCGTTCACAGGGCCCCCGGGACGAATATCAGCGTGATCGCCTGGCCCGTGGACAGGTATTGGTCGACAGCGTCAATCACGGCCGTACCGCACGTCTGCTGCATACCCTGAGCGATGATGAACTGCTGGAAGTTCAGATCGATACCGTCACTGAAATTCAGGCTCAGGCCACGGCCTACATGTTGCTGGAAGACTGGCAACGGTCAGGCATCAGTATTGAAGATTTTCTCGCCCGTATGCAGCCGCATTTCAGCTTCCCGCTGTCGGTGGTGCCACTCGATTCCCTGCTGTTGTCTGAGGGGGATCATGCGCGCATCCATTTTGGTGATGTGCTGGCACGTATTTCTATTGAAGGCCGCAAGGCGGAAGCGCTGGCCAAACTGCCGGGGCGTCAGGAAGCCCTGCGGCTGGGACCGATTGAAGCCTTTAATCCGTACTCATGGCAGGCCATTGCCGTTATTACGGTGATCATATTTATGATGCTGGGGCTTGGGGTGTATTGGGTGGTGAATTCTTTCCAGATGCGCCTCAGTAAGCTGGAGCAGGCAACCAGCCGTCTTGCTCAGGGCCATATGAATGCCAGGGTAGCCATTCATGGTGGGGACCCGGTCAGTCGCCTGGGTGTTGCGTTCAATAAGATGGCAGAGCACATACAAAGGCTGATTTCGATTCAGCGCGAAATGGTGCGTGCGGTTTCCCACGAGTTACGCACGCCGGTAGCCCGTATCCGCTTTGGTATGCAGATCATTGAGGATGTGGCCGATGACCCGTTTGTCAGCAAGCAGCTGAGCGGCATGGATTCGGACATTCAGGAACTGGACGAACTGATTGATGAAATTCTGACCTACGCGCGTCTGGAAGAAGGTGGTCCGCTGCTCGATTTTCAGGAAGCCAATGTTGCCGATCTGGCATTACAGGTGGTGGAAGAGGCCAGACCTCCGGCCCATGTGCGGGTGTCTTATGTCGGCATGAATCCGGACGATGCTGGCAGTGCTGAAATTGAACCCAGATACATCCACCGGGCGATCCAGAATCTGGTGGGCAATGCCGGCCGTTATGCCAAATCGGCGGTACAGGTCAATTGCAGTATCGGTGCGGATATTTGCCGTGTGGATGTGGAAGATGACGGCTCAGGCATTCCGGAGGAAGAATGGAACCGGGTATTTACCGCGTTTGCCCGCCTCGATGACAGCCGCACCCGCAGTTCCGGTGGTTATGGGCTTGGGCTGTCGATTGTGCGGCGTATTGCATACTGGCATGGTGGCCGGGCAATGGTGGGCCGCAGCGAGGCTCTGGGCGGGGCTAAATTCAGTCTGATCTGGCCGCGCCGTCATCAGGATTAATCACTTTCTGCCCGGATATTTAATGCATGCCGGGCCGATTGTGCCAGCTGTTATGCAATTCGTGGCAATAGCTACAAATGGTTACAGATTGATACCGACACGCTACAGACGGTTTACCCGGTCCGGAGCATGATGGCGGTGCGTATCCATTGGAGACGTGGTGAGAATGTAGCGAATTATTCGCTTATTTGAGGGCTCTTTTTGAGCCCTTTTTTTATGCCTGTTTGCCAGTGATTTGTGAGCCGCTGATCATGGCTCGGCCACCGGTTCAATCCCGGCCAGGTGGTTAAAACAGTTCTCCAGCGCCTGACTGAGAAAGTCTTTGATATAGGGCGCTTCTTTCTGTTCAGCGCGGATCGCTGCGTACAGGGTCGGGCGTACACCGTTATTGCCCAGTTTGCAGGCGCTGATCAGTTCACTGTCGAGGTAAGGCTGCAGCGCCCAGTTAGGCAGGCAGGCGACACCACGCCCGCTGGCAACCAGTTGTACCATCATCAGAGTCAGTTCTGTCTGGCGGGTTGACTTCGGTTCTACCCCGGCCTGAGTCAGAAAGTATTCAAAGATATCCAGACGCTTACGGTCTACCGGGTAATGAATCAGGGTTTCATTGCTGAGATCACTCGGCATTACCCGCTCTTTCTGGGTCAGCGGATGCTGATTGGCAACCGCTAGCAGGGACTCATAACGGAACAGTGGGCGATAATAAATGCCTTCGGTTTCGGCCGGGTCTGAGGTTACCACCAGGTCGACATCGCCACGCATCAGAGCGGGCAGGGGCTCAAAGTTAAAGCTGGTGCTGAGATCAATTTCAACCTCCGGCCAGTGGTCACGGAAGGCGTTGATGGCTGGCATCAGCCAGTCAAAGCAGCTGTGGCATTCCAGCACCATATGCAGTCGCCCGGCACGTTCGCCGGATATTTTCTGCAGATTGCGTTCGCATTGCTGCATACGTGGCAGCACATCATCGGCCAGCTGCAGTAATTCCAGCCCGGCGCGGGTAAAGCGCAGTGGCTTGGTTTTGCGCAGGAACAGCGAATACCCCAGACGGTCTTCCAGATCTTTCAGCTGGTGAGACAGTGCGGATTGTGTCAGATGCATACGCCGGGCGGCTTCGACCAGAGTGCCACCATCACGCAGTGCTGCCAGAGTCCGCAGGTGTTTGATATCAAGCATAGGCTTCCGTATGAATTGAGTTCAAGCTAAATGATTTTTGCATGTTAACTTTTCATGACGCCAGAGGGAAGCTCAGAAGGCTGCCAGTCAGAAACTATAGCTAATTCAGCGGGTTCTGCTGATGTGATTTTATCCGCCAGCTGCAGCGCAGAATGACCTGTTACTGCTGTGCCGGGATGCCCTGCAGCTGTGACAGGCGTTTGAGATGTCCGCCGCAGACAGTAAGATGCAGGGTAATAAAGGAGAATCTGATGTCTGATTACATTCTGAGTTTTGATCAGGGGACGACCAGCAGCCGTGCCATTATTTTTTCTGCCAGCGGCGGGATCTGTGGCGTTGGCCAGCATGAATTTCCGCAGATATTTCCTCAGCCGGGATGGGTTGAGCACAATCCTGCTGATATCTGGCAAAGCACCCTGCAGGCAGCCCGGGATGCAATAGAAAACGCCGGGATCAGTGCCGCAGATATCCGTGTCGCCGGCATTACCAATCAGCGTGAAACCACCCTGATCTGGGATCGCAACAGCGGTGAGCCGGTACACAATGCCATTGTCTGGCAGGACCGCCGTACGGCGTCGTTCTGTCAGCAGCTGAAACAGCAGCACGACGGCATTGAAGAGCTGATCAGTGAACGTACCGGACTGCTGCTTGATCCGTACTTTTCCGCCACCAAAGTGGCCTGGCTGCTGGACGGGGTTGAAGGTGTCCGTGCCAGGGCCGAAAACGGCGAACTGCTGTTTGGAACGGTGGATACGTATCTGCTCTGGCATCTGACCGGAGGTGAGGTGTACGCCACGGATGCCACCAATGCTTCGCGTACCATGCTGTTTAACATTCATCAGCAATGCTGGGATGAAGAGTTGCTGCGTCTGCTGAATATTCCAGCCGCTATGTTGCCCGAAGTAAAAGACAGTGCCGCTGACTTCGGCAGCATTCGCGCTGATCTGCTGGGCCACGCAATCCCCATTGGTGGAGTCGCCGGCGATCAGCAGGCGGCGCTGATCGGTCAGGCCTGTTTTGAACCGGGTATGGCCAAGAGTACTTATGGCACCGGCTGCTTTGTGGTGATGAACACCGGCGCTGAGGCTGTGCGCTCCAATCATCGTCTGCTCACTACCGTAGCCTATCGTCTGGGCGGCGAAGTGACCTATGCGGTTGAAGGTTCGATCTTTATGGCTGGGGCCACGATTCAGTGGATCCGTGACGGCTTGCAGCTGATCCGTGATGCCAGTGAAAGTGAATCTCTGGCACACCAGACCGGCTATGAAAACCCTGTGTATATGGTACCGGCCTTTACCGGTCTGGGGGCGCCTTACTGGGATCCCGAAGCCCGCGGTGCTATTCTTGGCCTCAGCCGGGATACCGGTATTAAAGAAATCGTTACAGCCGGTCTGCAGGCGGTGTGTTACCAGACCCGAGATCTGCTGGAAGCCATGCGCGAGGACGGCATACGTCCGGAGAACCTGCGCGCCGACGGTGGCATGGTCGCTAATCAATGGCTGGTGCAATTTCTTGCCGATATCCTTGGTATTCCGATTGCCTGTCCGAAAGTGACTGAAACCACTGCACTGGGTGCCGCCTTCCTGGCCGGGCTGCAGGTGGGCATTTATTCCTCTTTGGCCGAAGTGGCGGATTTATGGCAGGACGATAAATCTTACCAGCCTGCGGTGGATGATGACGCCCGCGCCAGACTTTATAAGGGCTGGCGCGATGCTGTGGAACGGGTACGCAGCGCCGGATAAAAAATTGTCAGCTGCCGCGATCGTGACATAACGCGAAATGACATAGTCTGCCGCAGCAGGACATATATAATCGAAGCAATTGATTCACGGGATGTCATGGCAGAGCAGTCTATGGAAAGGATTCAACAGGATATTGTCCGGCGACATTGGCTCGCCAGTGCCGGGGCCCTGATGTTTTCACTGCTCTTCCTGATCCAGGCGCTGACGACGGCAGCCGCTTACCTGCCTGCTCTGGTGAGTGGCATCGTGCTGTATTGGCTGGGGCAGGGTGTGATGCTCTACTTTATCGCCTCCGGCCGCACCCAGTCGTTCACCGACCCCGGTATTACTCTGCTGGTCATGATCTGGGCCGTGATCTTCCTCTCCTATACCCTGCTGCTGTGTTACGACTGCCGTGCTCTGGTGTTGCTGGCCTATCTGATGATCCTGCCGTATGGCATTTTCCGTCTGAGCTGGCGTGGCTTTCTCGGCATCGCGCTGCTGACCATGGCCGGTTACACCACGGTTGTCCTGGTGCTGCATCATCAGAACCGCCTGATGCTGGTGGCCGGATATGAACTGATTATTGGCGCGGCTTTCCTGATCAGTCTGATGAGTTACAGCCTGCTTGGCCGTGAAATCGGTGTGCTGCGTGAAGCCTACCGGCGCAAGAACCGCCAGTTACGCGAGGCCATGGGGCGCATCGAAGAACTGGCTGTCCGTGATGAGCTCACTGGCCTGTATAACCGCCGTTACCTGCTGAGTTCGCTGGAGCGACGTCAGGCATTGGCCAACCGCGAAGGCCTGCCGTTTGTTCTGGCTTTCGTCGATATCGATCACTTTAAACAGATTAACGATCAGCATGGCCATAAAGTCGGCGATGAAGTGTTGGTGGAGCTGGCGCGGCTGCTGCGCGATTCCGTCCGTGAGGTTGATCTGGTTGCACGTTACGGCGGTGAAGAGTTTGTACTGTTGCTGAATGGCCTGACACTGGATACAGCCGGGCCAGCATTGGAGCGTCTGCGCAAAGCGGTGATGAAAAAATCCTTCTCCAGCGCCGGTCTGCCACTGACCGTTTCTGCGGGGGTGTCGCAATACCACAGCGGAGAGAGCAGTGACGAGCTGATCAACCGCGCTGACCGGCTGCTGTACGATGCCAAGCGTGGC
>NZ_DJIO01000058.1:0-13863 GCF_002433655.1 Thalassolituus sp. UBA6592
CTTAAGTGAACAGCATTGCGGCGAGGCCGGGTTTTTTACGTTAATAATCTTACCGTAAAGGTTTGATTATTCTGCTGTTGCAGGTACCAGTGTGATTTCCACACGACGGTTCTGGGCTTTGCCTTCAGCAGTGCTGTTGCTGGCCAGTGGCTGGGTTTCACCAAAGCCAATGGTTTCCAGACGAACAGGGTTTACGCCCTGGCTTTGCAGGTAGTTAGCAACTGACTGTGCGCGTTCTTCAGACAGTGTCTGGTTGAAAGAGGCTGAGCCATCGCTGTCGGTGTGGCCGGATACCACGACCAGTGTTTTGTCGTATTCTTTCAGTACGATAACAACGGAGTTGAGTACTTCGTAGAAGTTGCTGGCAATGGCATTACGGCCGGAACCAAAGGTAATGTTGCCCGGCATGATCAGGTTTACTTTGTCGCCGACACGTTCAACGCTGACGCCTGTACCACGCAGTTGTTTACGCAGCTTGGCTTCCTGAGCGTCCATGTAGTAGCCGATACCACCACCGATCGCACCACCGCCCGCAGCGGCAGCCAGAATACGTTTGTTACGGGTGCCGCTGTCTTCGCCGCGGTTCGCCAGATAAGCTGCAACGGCGCCAACGCTGGCACCAATGCCTGCACCAATAGCAGTCTTAGAGGTTTTCTCTTCACCGGTATAAGCGTCAAACGTTGTACAACCGGTGGCCATTACGGAGATGGCCGCTGCCAATGCAATGTATTTCATTTCTACTCCTGCTTGTTGAACCTTGTGCACGGAATTCTACGGCTTCTGTGAGCTGCTTTCCGGAACCAGATCTCTGTTTAAAGGATTGATGATAGTGCTTGATAAAGATCAGGCCAATGCAACGGTCGGGAATGGTCTGATGCATATAGCGGTATATTCTGAGCGAATTCAGAGGGTAGCTATCCGGAACTGTAAGTGAACCTATTTGCTATATCGAAAACAAAGAGGATGAGACATGTCGTCAGATATGAAACTCATCATGGGAGCGCTTATGTCAGACAACAATCAGAATCGTGAAGTGACCGTCGTGGATATTAAAATGCCGTTTATATCCATGGTGGTCTTTCTGGTGAAATTATCCATTGCAGCGATTCCGGCTGTGATTATCGTCAGCATTATTTTCAGCCTGATCAGCGCACTGTTTGGCGGGCTTTTCGGTGGGCTTTTTAATGGGATGTTCGGCGGCATGGGGGGAGACATGCACCGCTTCTGAGCAAAGCCGTCAATCACCGGATAATCCTGCCTGAGTGCGCTGAACCCGGGCGGAGGTTTGCATCCATGGTCTGTGGTGGTTAGCATTTTGGTTAATCACTGCTACCTGTCCTGTCCTATGTCGAATTCTTCGTACGATTCATCCTTACCTTATTCTCTGCAGCAGTTTGTCCGCTCAGCCAGCCATACTGATTTTCTCAATACCTTAAAAAACAAAGAGAAACTGCTGATTATTCAGGATCTGGATGGCGTCTGTATGGAGCTGAAACGTGATCCTAAACAACGGGTGATGGATAGTGAGTACATTCGCGCTGTCCATACGATGGCAGGGGAGTTTTACGTATTAACTAATGGTGAGCACGTCGGTTCCCGCGGTGTAAATGCGATAGTGGATACGGCATTTGCACACCAGTCATCTGGCTATGCGGCACAACAGCAGCTTTATCTGCCGGGTTTAGCTGCTGGCGGCGTGCAGTGGCAGAATGCCAGGGGAGAGCTGCAACACCCGGGTGTCAGCCAGAGTGAGATGGAATTTCTGCAGTCTGTACCAGAGATAATGACAAGCTTTTTAACCAGCGCTCTGAGTACTGATCCCTTTAATTTAAATGCTGATCAGATTGCATCCATTCTTGATGTGATCGTGCTGGATAATCTGGCATCACCAACATTAAATATTGGCAGCTTGCATGATGATTTCGGCGGAAATTATCCGCGTATGCAGGTGCTTGCCGAACAACTGATGGAGCTGCTGTTACAGAAGGCCCGGGAGGCAGGACTGCAGGATTCTTTCTTTGTTCATCTGGCGCCTAATCTGGGGATTGATCGCAGCAGTGAGCAAACCGGCAAAGAAAAGCTCAAGCCTGCGCAAGGCGATGATATGGGCACCACAGATTTTCAGTTTATGCTGCGCGGAGCCGTGAAAGAGGCTGGCGTACTGGTGCTGCTGAACCGTTACTACTTTGCACAGTGTGGTGAGTATCCATTGGGCGCTGATTTCAGTGTCCGTACCGCACCGCGCACTCATGATGCGATGCTGGCGCTGGCTACTGACGCCTTCGATCCGGCACTGATGCCTGCCATCGTTGGTGTGGGTGATACCCTGACTTCAGTGGCAGACAAGCCTGCCGAATCCTCTGAGTCAGCATACGCCCGTGGCGGCAGCGACCGCGGCTTTCTGACTCTGGTACAACAGCTGGGGCAGGCGTTCTCCAGTGATAATGCTGTGGTCTGGGTCGACAGCAGTGGTGGCGAATTAAACCGCCCGGGGATTTCGCCACCCCCGCAGGAACATATCAGCAATATTGATATGAACAGCCTGCAGGGTATTACCGACCCATCTGATTTATTGCAGTTGAATGTGATTTTTCCGCAGGGTTATCAGCAGTACACAGACTTCTTTATTGCTCTGGCCGCAGCGCGTCAGAAGTCATAACGCGCGTAACCGTGACACAGAATGCTGGCTGTTTTTCATTAGTACCGCTTCTTTGTGGCGTCTGCGGCTTTGTCTGATGACTTTCTGCATATCCTCACTCAGGCCTTGTTCCTGCGTGACAGAAAACCCATGGCGCTGATAAAAAGCATTCAGGTGGGGCAGTGGAATTGTGAACAACGGCAGCCCGGCGATATCTTCGCTAAGCAGGCTGTCTGTTGCCAAAACATTGGTAAGCAGTTGTTGCAGTAACGCGGAGGCGAATCCACAGCCGCGGTAGTCCGGGTGGGTACACAGATTTCTTAACAGGCAGCCGTCCGCGTAGTGCACAAGTCTTGCTGCACTGATCAGTGTCGGGGTATCCCCTGAATACAGGGTGAGACCAACCCGCAGATCATCCGGGCCGCTGCGTCCGGTATCCCCACTGGCTTTGTACAGGGCATTGATTTGTTGCAGGCTGAGGTCGTGATGGAAATAAATCTGCAACTCAGTGTTGTTCATAATCAGGGTCAGATGCACAGTAATTCAGGGCATGATAAGCACAAAGATCTGTGCCGCAAGCATGAACGGGCTTCAGGATGTTCGTTACGCTATTGAGACAGTAATGTGCTTAGGGTTATGAATAACATTGCTGAATCAACAGAGCGGTTTGCTGTCACTATAATCAATGGTTAACGATTTATGAGTTGGACCGGATAAAGTGATTATGTGCTTCCGGCAGTCAACCTGACTTAAAGGAGATGTACCGATGATGTTACAAGAGACCTACACACTCGCAAACGGTGTATCGATTCCTAAACTCGGTCTGGGTACCTGGATGATTACCGGCCCTGATTGTGAACAGGCGGTGATTGAAGCGATTAAAATGGGTTATCGCCATATCGACTCCGCTCAGGATTACGGTAACGAAGTGGAAGTGGGTGCAGGTGTGCGCAACAGTGGTGTAGACCGCAAAGACATCTTTGTAACAACCAAGCTGGCGGCACAGTACAAAACTTATGAAGGCGCTAAAGCTGCGATTGAAGAATCCCTGCAACGTCTGGATATCGATTACATCGATATGGTGATTATTCACAGCCCACAACCATGGGGTGAATTCGGCGGTAACGATCGTTTTGCCGAAGGTAACCTGGCCGCATGGCGCGCACTGGAAGAAGCTCACGACGCCGGTAAAATCCGTGCCATTGGTCTGTCTAACTTCCAGCAGGCTGACGTTGAGAACATTCTGGCCAACTGCAAAGTAAAACCTGTGGTGAACCAGATTCTGGCGCACATCAGTAACACCCCGTTTGATCTGATCAATTACTGCAATGACAAAGACATTCTGGTGGAAGCTTACTCACCAGTAGGCCACGGCGAGCTGTTCAAAAACGGCGCGATTGCCGATATGGCAGCTAAATACGGTGTTTCTGTACCGCAGCTGTGTATCCGTTACTGTCTGCAGCTGGGCACTCTGCCTCTGCCAAAAACTGCGAATCCGGATCACATGAAAAACAACGCGGATGTGGATTTCGAAATCTCTGCTGACGATATGAAAGTTCTGACCCGCATGGAAGAAATCGCTGATTATGGCGAAGCCAGCATGTTCCCGGTTTACTCCAAATAAGCGGATGCAACTGGTTGTAGCAGCCAGCTGATACGGACAAAAAAGGGCTCTTCACAGAGCCCTTTTTTATTGCCGGATATAAACAACAGATTATTCTGCGGCTTTATTCTCCGAGGTTTTCAGGTAGGTGTAGCCATTGATGCAGGCTTCGTAGAAGTCAGTCCAGCGCACACCTTCACGCGGTTTGATTTTGCCCGCAGCAACCTGCTTATCAATCATACGTTTTACATCAGAAGCCATGGCCTGTGGGTTGTACTGCATAATACTCAGCACGTCTTTCACCGATGAGCCGTTGACGACTTCTTCAATGTAGAAATCTTCCGGGTCGTCGTCATCGCTGAAAATATGTACTTCGTTCAGGCGACCGAACAGATTGTGCATATCGCCCATCACGTCCTGATAGGCACCGGTTAAGAACAGACCAATAAAGTAGGGTTCGCCGGCGTTTAGTTTATGCAGTGGCAGAATATTGGAAATTTCCCGTGCAATCGGGAACTGGTCTATTTTACCGTCGCTGTCACAGGTGATATCCGCCAGTGAGCAATTAACCTGCGGGCGCTCGTTCATGCGGGTCAGTGGTACAACCGGTAACAGCTGATCAATGGCCCAGGTATCCGCCGCCGACTGGAAGATGGAGAAGTTACACAGGTACTGAGAAGACAGGCTGAATGCCATGTTCTGGATTTCATCCGGTACGTATTCTTCATCGGCATAGTGCGCCTGCAGCTGCTCCATGATCTGCCAGTACAGGGTTTCGGTTTTCGCCAGTTCTTCCAGACTGAGTACGCGTAGTTTAAACGCTTCCATCGCCTGTTCTTTGTACAGCGACGCATCGTTGTAGGCCTGCTGTTTGTTTTCGATCTGATCAAAGCCGGCAGAAATATCGCGCATATTGCTGACGATAATGTGTTCGCCTTCGTTGGCAGCGGTATCGACGCCGGTCATATTGCTGCGGATTTCACCAACGATCTGGGTGACCACACAGCTGTGGTGAGCGGTAATCGCCCGGCCGCTTTCGCTGACCAGATTCGGGTGTGGGACCTGTTCCAGATCGCACACTTCTTTCATGCCGTTAACAATATTGGATACGTATTCCTGCATGCTGTAGTTGCGCGAGGAGTCGTTGGTAGATGCACTGCCGTCGTAGTCGATGCCCAGACCGCCACCCACGTCGACGTATTCCAGCGGGAAGCCCATTTTATGCAGCTCGGCGTAAATCATAGCGCCTTCGTTGATGGCGTCTTTTACCGAGCGGATATCAGTTAACTGGCTGCCGATATGGAAGTGCAGCAGCTTCAGGCAATGTTCCATGCCTTCGCTTTTCAGGTAGCGCGCGGTGTTAATAATTTCGGCGATGGTTAAGCCAAACTTGGCGCGGTCACCGCCGGAGCTTTCCCACTTGCCTTTGCCCTTAGCGGTGATTTTTGCGCGTACACCGATCATGGGTTCGATGTTCAGTTCTTTGGCGATTTTTACCAACAGCAGTAATTCTGAGTATTTTTCCACCACAACCAGCATGCGGTTACCCAGCTTACGGCCGAGCAGCGCCAGACGCATAAATTCTTCGTCTTTGTAGCCGTTGAGTACGGTGAGTGAGTCTTCGTTGGTGTTCATCGCCAGAGCGGCCAGCAGTTCGGCTTTGGAGCCGGCTTCCAGACCGTATTTAAATGGCTTACCGGCGTGCACGATTTCTTCCACCACTTCGCGCATCTGGTTCACTTTAATCGGGTACACACCGCGGTATTCACCCTGATATCCGCATTCGCTGATGGCATCGGCAAAGGCGGTGTTCAGACGCACCACCTGGGCACGCAGAATATCGTGAAAACGCACCACCACCGGAAACTGCACACCGGCCTGCTGAATTTCTGCCAGTACGGTTTTGAAATCGATATGCACATCCGGGTTGCTGGTGTCCGGTGTGATATGCAGGTTGCCGTTATCCCCAACACAGAAGTAGCCACCACCCCAGCGCGATACGCCGTAGAGTTTCTCCGCTTCTTCGATACTCCAGTCTTTGGCCAATTGGGTGATGTTTGGGGATGTCATGCTGTCTCCGTCTGTTGCTGTGGTCTTGCATGTAACTGTGTAAGACCGGTATCTGATGTGCGGGCTCGGCTGAGCAGGGGGATCATTCTCTGAGGTCTAATTTAGCCAGCTGCAGCCGCCTTGGCCAGCGCTTTTCTGGTTGTTGCTGCTGTGAGTAAAGCGAACAGCGGGAGTTTCCTCGCTGTTCCGCGCCATTTAATGGTTGTACGGGGTGAGTATCAGTATGAAAGGGGGAGGCTGAGCTAAAAAGACCCATGTAACAATTCTGTCATATTTCAGGCAGACTCTTGCCCGGGTTAATTCAAAGCTACAGCAGGTATGGTTGTGAATAAATTTGTGATGGGTGTCCTGGCAGCGGCAGTGCTGTCGGCAACAGGTTGTGCTCAGGTTGAAAGCGTCAGCCAGAATGGCGACTGGATGCAGCGTGAAGCCGCTGGCGATCTGACTGAATTTGGTGGTGCACGGCGTAAGACGGAAGACATTTCTGCCGCCCTGAAAGCCTCGATCTCCGATGCGCAGGCGAAGAATGTGATTCTGCTGATTGGTGACGGTATGGGCGATTCTGAAATCACCATCGCCCGTAACTATGCCCGTGGCGCCGGCGGTTATTTCGCAGGTCTGGATGCTCTGCCATTAACCGGCCAGTACACCCATTACTCGCTGCATCGCGATACACACAAACCGAACTACGTGACCGACTCAGCTGCATCCGCCACCGCCTGGGCGACCGGCGTGAAGAGTTACAATGGCGCGATCGGTGTGGACGTAAACGGCAAGCCACACACCTCACTGCTGGAACTGGCCAAGCGCGCCGGTAAAGGCACAGGTAACGTCTCGACTGCGGCGATTCAGGATGCGACTCCGGCGGCCCAGTACGCACATATTTCCATGCGTAAATGCTATGGCCCGCACGTAACTCTGCTGGCCTGTAACAGCGAAGCGCTGGAGAACGGTGGCCCGGGTTCTATCTCTGAGCAGCTGCTGAATGCGCGCCCGGATATCACCCTCGGTGGCGGCGCTATGTCCTTTGATGAAAAAGCCAAAGCCGGCGAATGGCAGGGTAAAGCTCTGCTCGATCAGGCCAAAGAACGTGGCTTCCAGGTTGTTACCAATGCAGAGCAACTGGCAGCGGTGAATGCGGCTGATCAGGCGCAGCCGGTACTGGGACTGTTTGCTCCGGTGCATATGCCGGTACGCTGGAACGGCCCGAAAGCCAGTTACCATGGCAATCTGGAAAAGCCTGCTGTTGAGTGTCAGCCAAACGATAAACGTACCGCTGAGTATCCGACGCTGGCCAGCATGACCACTAAAGCCATTGATCTGCTGAAAGATAAACCGGAAGGTTTTTTCCTGCAGGTTGAAGGTGCATCCATTGATAAACAGGATCACGCCGCTAACCCATGTGGCCAGATCGGCGAAACTGTGGATCTCGACGAAGCAGTACAGGTTGCTCTGGCGTTTGCCAAAGAGCAGGGTGATACGCTGGTGATCGTGACCGCTGACCATGCGCATTCATCGCAGATCGTCTATCCGGATGTTAAGGCTCCGGGCCTGACTCAGGGACTGATTACCAAAGACGGTTCGCTGATGGTGGTGAGCTATGGCAACTCAGAAGCAGACTCTATGGGCCATACAGGTACGCAACTGAAGATAGCTGCTTACGGCCCGCAGGCGGCCAACGTGGTGGGCCTCACCGACCAAACCGATCTGTTCTTCACCATCCGTGATGCCATGGGGCTGGATGCTGCTGAACAGTAATTCCATCCCTGTGCGGAAAAGCACGCGCTAGAAAAAGCATGCGGTAAAAAAGCATGCAGTGAAATAAAAAGAGGTAGCCATTGGCTGCCTCTTTTTATTTGGGCCCGTTTCATTCAGTGAGTTTGCAGACCAAAGTCCGCGGCCAGCTGATCGTAATAGGCGCTGCTTTCGTTTGTCGGCCACTTCAGGGTGATACCGTCGGGAATTGGTTCGCCGGCTTTTTTGCAGGCGTACAGCAGATAAAAGCGGGCGCGTTCGCTGTCCGGTTCCATTAATGTCATCTGATCAGCCAGGTGGGCCGCCCGGCTGTATTCTTCATGGTTTATCAGCGTCTGGTATTCATCTGCCATGGTGGATGCCAATGGATCTGCCTGAACACTGAGGCAGGCAGTAATAAGAACGGTGAATAAAGTCTGGTGAAGCATAGTTTCGTCCTTCTGAGGTTTTACGCGTGTTGGTCCGTTTACAGGATGTATCATAAAACCTTAAAAAGAGTACGGAAAAGCGTCACAAGCCGGACTAAACCTAAGAAATATACCTCTGTTGTCATGACGCAGATCCTTCTTTGTTGATAAAACGAATAGGCCGTAAAAACTGTCACGGATCAATTTTACCAATTGGCAACAGACTTATTCTTAGATGCGCAAGCAGGCATGGGATTAGTTGGTACAGGGATATTTATGAATTCAGGCTTTACTCTTAAGCACGATCTCAGTATTGAAAAACATACCGCCAGCAGAGCGGGCTTTCTGCCAGACCATGGACACAAGCCTGACCGCCGGGAAGCTATGCAGATACTGCTGAATGACATACGGCAATCGCTGCCGTTTGATCAGCCAGAAGCTTACCTGTGCCAGAAAGAATGCATCGGCTGTCCGAAGAAGCTGATGGAGTATCTGGAGAACGAGCTGCTGAATTGGCAGGAGATTCTGGATGACGGTGGCGTACCATCTTTAGGTGCGATTACTCGGCTGGCGAACACCGGGCGTAAAATTCATCTGGTGCTGGAGAAGAACGGTCTGGTAACGCCGCTTAGCTGACTGCCAGAGATTGTAATAGCGGTCGCAGATGATGAGGGGTTCAGACGCAGGGAATGAGTGCGATCATCAGTGCGATGAAGGTAGACAGCGTTCCTGAACGTTGCTGCCAAAAGCTTTGCGCTGAGGTTGTCACCGCGTTTTCACAATCCTCCGCATTAAAGTGACAACAGCGCATACAGTGGTCGCGGAATTCCGGAAACATATCCCGACAGCGCAGACAAAGCGACAGATCTTCAGTGGCTGAAGCCTGGCGGGTAAGGGATGTGTGAGGAATGTACTGCATGGTTAAAACGCTTTTTATCCCGGCATTGCTGATCTGTGAAAACGCTAAGGCTGCACTAACTGATCCGGCAGGATCAGTTAGTGCGGGGATAATAAGAGACTTCTTAGCAGCATAAATTGACCGGGCGCAGTGTGTGCCTCCCTGAGTCAGAAACACACTATTGCCTGAAAATGCTATTAAGTATTCAGACCAATCCCCTGCGCCATCAATACCGCCAGTAACGGCAGGCACAAGAGCACCAGAATTTTTACCCGGATAATCAAGCGTATAACGGCTGGCACAGAGATGATGTCTGTCGGGTCACTGCTGCGTCGTGTCTGCAGAAATACAGTTGGGTAAAGCGTGGCCGCCACCGCCGCCAGAAATAATCCGACTTTGAACAGATACACAGGATTGTGGATATAAAAATCCATGCCCTTACCAACACTCACCGTCAGCAGTGTGCCACTGAGCAGAACCAGAATACCTGCCAGCCAATACGCCAGATCGGTATTGGCCAGACGTCGCAGTGACTTGCCGGACAGGGTTGGCTTCATTTGTACAAACTCAGCCAGCAGCAGAACGAACAGCGCGATAACGGCAATAAAATGCAGATAGCGGATCAGCACAAAGCTGACGAAAGACAGGCTCACAATAACCTCCTTCACTGAGGCAATAACAATCTGAATCCGACCTGCAGCATGTGTGCAGAATCAGCGTGGAGATCAGGTTTTGTGAGGGTGAAAGGATAATAACCGGTTGGTTATATTAGTGCTTTGATACAGCGCAGGTTTTCGTTCAGAGGGTGGCGCTGTAAAGGCGCGCAAGGGGGTTTTCTGTCAGGCGCAGTGCAGCCTGATTTTCCAGCTGCAGACTCAGCGCAGCTGGCTGTCTTTACTGCCGCGGCGGTTATACAGAGAGGCTTTTACTTCTTTGCTTTCCAGCGCCGACTGACACTTGATGCAATAGCGCACACCGGGAATCGCCTGGCGCCGCGCTTCCGGAATCGGCGCATCGCACTCTTCACAGAATTCAGCGCTTTCACCGCTGCTGATATTACGGCGTGCCGCTGCCACAGCATCTTCGATGCTGGCATCAATCTGATCCTGTACCGCTCCTTCCGGAGCCCAGCCTGAGGCCATAGCCAGTTCCTGTCTGTTTCTGTCGGTTAGTTTTGAGAGCCTTTAAAAGCCGTTTAAGCCGGAGTGCTGTAACGCAGCGGTCATAAAGGCGAAGTTTCAGGTTAATACCGCATCTGCGGCTTGTCTATCGGTTACAATGGGCTGTCGTATACGGGCAGTAAACAGCCCCTTTCCTGACGTAAACAGAATGCTGTGCTGGTATGGATTCACAGATGCCGTCAGGAATGACCTGAACAGTACAAAAGCGGAGAACCATTATGTCGGCCACAGCCAACCTGTTATCCCGTCATCTGCCAGCTGTACAGCCGGGCAGGGTGGAATGGATCGGTCTGCGTCCTGAGCGCGCCCAGCCAATGATGGTCGTGGACGCTGCTAATGCCGTGAAAGATCTGGGCCTGGCCGGTGACCGACGCTGTGAAGGTACGCCGGGCAGCTCGCGGCAGGTGACTCTGATTAATGCCGAACATATCCGCGTGATCGAAGCCTTGTTGCAGCGTGGCGACATTAACCCGGCACAGCTGCGCCGCAATATTGTGGTTTCGGGTATTAATCTGCAGGCGCTGCGCCATCAGAAAATTCAGGTGGGTGAAGCCATCTTTGAATTAACCGCCCAGTGTCATCCGTGCAGCCGTATGGAAAAAGCCCTCGGCCCTGGCGGTATTGCTGCCATGTTTATGCATGGCGGTCTGTGCGCAAAAATCATTCACAGCGGCATGATTCGCGTCGGCGATGAAGTGAAGCCGCTGCTGCCCCAGGGCGACCTGTTCTCCTGATCTCTGGTGATCACAAGCCGCAGTGAGTTTAAGTCGTGCCTATCACAGACAGTGGTACTAAGAGGCAGTGTTGATAACAGGCTGTTTTGATCGTGCGGGCAAGGATGATAGCTGCGTAATATCATCATTAATCCCATAACAACGATGCGCATTTATTAGCCCATTCAGCGCAACAGAGTTTGTATGAAATTCCTGGCGACAGCCATGGCCTGTACCGCGCTGCAGGCATAGAATGCGCGCACTTTCCTGCACGATTTTTTTAGCGAATCCCTTCAATGACGGATACCCCTGTTTCTGCACGGTCAGCCTGGCTGCCTGTGGTCAGTCTTGCCTTTGCCGCTTTTGTTTTTAACACCTCAGAGTTTGTTCCGGTCGGTCTGCTGACCGGCATTGCTGACTCCTTTTCTATGCGCATTGCCGATACCGGACTGATGATGACCATGTATGCCTGGGTGGTGTCGCTGGCGTCGTTACCGGCGATCTTTATCTTCAGCGATACCGAACGGCGCAGACTTTTAATCGGCGTCTTTATTCTGTTTGTGCTCAGCCATGTGTTGTCGGCGGTGGCCTGGAGCTTTCCCATTCTGATGGTGTCGCGCTTTGGCGTTGCGCTGTCCCATTCGGTTTTCTGGGCCATCACCGCTGCCATGGTGATGCGGATTGCGCCTCTGGGTAAAAAGACTCAGGCGGTCAGTATGCTGGCGGCGGGTTCTGCTCTGGCCAGTATTCTCGGCCTGCCCATGGGGCGTTTAATCAGTGAATGGTTCAGCTGGCGTACCACCTTTATGATCATTGGTATTGTCGCCGCCATGGTGCTGGTGGTCGTGTGGCGGGTGATGCCGGTGCTGCCAAGCCAGAACGCGGGATCGTTGAAGAGTCTGCCGCTGTTGATTAAGCGCCCGGCGCTGGTCGGCCTGTATGTGTTAATACTGCTGATCGTGACCGCACACTTCACCGCGTACTCTTATATTGAGCCGCTGGTGGAGAAGGTGCTGCATTTCCCATCGCAGTTAACCACCACACTGCTGTTTGTTTATGGCCTTGCCGGGCTGGCGGGAACCCTGTTGTTTTCGCGCCTTTACAGCCGCTGGTCATTGGGGGTTTTATTTGGCTCGGTGGCGGTTGTGACTCTGTGTCTGCTGACGGTATTGATGCTGGGTAAAACCCATTCGGGTCTGCTGATCGTCTGTGCCTTCTGGGGCGTTGGTATGATCTTTGTGACCCTGGCATCACAGCTGAAAACCCTGGAGCTGGCATCCGATGCCACCGACGTAGCAACCGCTGCATTCTCCGGTATTTACAATATCGGCATCGGTGGCGGCGCCTTGGTCGGCAGCCAGATTATTCTGGGGCAGGGGCTGTCAGCCATCACCTATGCTGGTGGCTTTATCGGTATTGTAGCGCTGTGCTGGGGGCTGGGATTCTGTCTGTACTTTATGCGTCGCGCCCATCGTGCCGCGCATGAGGTCGTGGATACCTTACCTGAACACCCGGCGGTGTGATCGGCCTGTAGTGCTGGGTTGGTACTGGGTTAGTACTGTTGGTCTGGCAGTGGGAATGTAGTTGGTGATCTTCTTGAGCTACTGGATTGGGTGTCTATATAGCTCTTTCTCGTGCTGATGAAATCGGAGACTTATCCCGATTGGTTGATCAGTTTATTGAGCGGCTGCAAACCATGATTGCCGGCATTAAAAATAATGGCGTCACCATCCGGGATTTAGTCAACCGCACCAGCAGCAGTGCACAGGTCATTAACAGCAGCTCAGAAAAAACAGCCTACCAGGCAGAGGAAGTTGCGGTTGCCAGTGAGCAGATGTCACAGGTATCAAGGGAAATTGCCAGCAGTTGTGTGAGTGCCGCTGACAGTGCTGAGCGAACCAGTAAACTGGCTGTACAGGGCGCACAACGCGTGCAGGAGACGGTCAGCAGTATGCAGGCTATTACTGGGCGGGTCTCTGCCAGTTCAGAGTCCATTGCCTCGTTAAAAGAACAGGCAGGTAAAATTGGCGATATCGTATCAGTGATTGCGGGTATCTCTGAGCAAACCAACCTGCTGGCGCTCAACGCAGCGATTGAAGCCGCCAGGGCAGGAGAGCAGGGACGCGGTTTCGCGGTCGTGGCTGATGAAGTGCGTACGCTGGCACAACGCACCGCTGACTCCACCACAGAAATTACCGACGCGATCAGAACCATTCAGAATCAGACTGACCAGTGCTTTACCCTGATGGAAAGTTGCGTGGGGGAAGTCAGTGACGGCATGGCAAAATCTGCCGATGCCAGCGAGTCGCTTGATGAAATTCGTGAACAAATGAGCGACCTGTCGATGCTGATTACACAAATTTCAAAAGCAACAGAACAGCAGACGGTAACCATCACTGAAGTCTCGTCGAAGGTACAGAATATTGCCTCGCTGGCACAGGAATCCAATGCGGATGCACGCCAGAGTAGCGACTTTATGCGAAAATTAACCCATAGCAGCGATGAGCTGGATGGTGAGCTTGCTCAATTTACTGTGTAGGTAACAGGGCGGGGGAGTGTAGCTGGTAATCTTTTTGTGTAGTAGTTCAGACCCAATCT
>NZ_DJIO01000110.1:0-18901 GCF_002433655.1 Thalassolituus sp. UBA6592
TACATGGTGAACAGCCAGTTAAACAGTTTCACACCGGTTGGTACCGCAATAATCATGGTGGTTACACCAAAGAAAGCATTCACATCGGCGCTTGAGCCCATGGTGAAGAAGTGGTGCAGCCAAACGATAAAGCCCAGTACGGAAATCGCGCCGCTGGCAAAAACCATAGAGGTGTAACCGAACAGACGTTTGCCGGAGAAGGTCGAAATAATTTCCGAGAAAATACCAAAAGCAGGCAGAACCAGAATATAAACTTCAGGGTGGCCCCATGCCCAGAACAGGTTAATGTACATCATGGCGTTACCGCCAAGATCATTGGTAAAGAAGTGGAAATCCAGGTAACGGTCCAGTGTCAGCATAGCCAGAGCACCGGTCAGAATCGGGAAAGACGCCACGATCAGAATGTTGGCCCAGGTACAGGTCCAGGTAAAAATAGGCATCTGCATCAGCTTCATACCACGGGTGCGCATTTTCAGCACAGTCACCAGGAAGTTAACACCCGTTAAGGTCGTCCCTATCCCCGATATCTGCAAGGCCCATATGTAATAGTCGACCCCCGAGTCGGGACTGAAGGTAAGTTCGGACAGCGGTGGATAAGCAACCCAACCGGTTTTGGCGAATTCACCAACGGCCAGAGAAATATTCACCAGCAGTGCGCCGGAAACAGCTAACCAGAAGCTCAGGTTATTCAGGAACGGGAAGGCCACGTCGCGGGCACCGATCTGCAGTGGCACCACGATGTTCATCAGGCCGATCATAAATGGCATCGCCATAAAGATAATCATGATCACACCGTGGGCGGTGAAGATCTGGTCGTAGTGTTCAGGTGGCAGATAACCGGCAGCACCATTGGTCGCCGCAGCCAGCTGAGTACGCATCATGATGGCATCGGCGAAACCGCGCAGCAGCATAACCATGGCCAGGATGATGTACATAACACCCAGACGTTTGTGGTCTACAGAAGTAATCCACTCGCGCCACAGGTAACCCCATTTCTGGTATTTGGTGAGAGCAATAACGAGCGCCAGCCCGAGAATTGCTACCACAGACAGAGTGCCCATCACGATCGGTACGTGGAACGGAAAGGCCTCAAGCGTTAATTTACCAAACATAATTTTTTATTCCTCCGCACCAGTCATGTGTTCTTTCTGATGCATCGCTGACATGGAGTCCATGCCACTCTGACCAGTGAATGGTGTATGGCCGTGGTGCTGCATGTACTTCATTACGATATCGTCAAACAGACCTGCTTTGACTGAGTTGTAATAAGTCACCGGATTGCCTTCACTAGGCTCAGCCAGCTGCTCATAAACCGGACCGCTCAGCGCCTCAGGAGCCGCTTTTACTTTGTTCACCCACTGATCGAAATCTGCTTCGGTTTCGGTAGCAATGGTGTTGAACTTCATCTCACTGAAACCTGCGCCGCTGTAGTTCGCAGAAATACCTTTGTAGGTACCAGCGTGGTCAGCAATCAGGTGCAGTTTGGTGGTCATGGCGGCCATGGTGTAAATCTGGCTGCCCAGTTGCGGGATAAAGAAAGAGTTCATCACAGACTCGGAAGTCAGTTTGAATGCCACCTGACGATGGGCCGGAATCACCAGCTCATTCACGGTTGCAATGTTCTGCTCCGGATAGATAAACAGCCATTTCCAGTTCAGCGATACCACTTCAACTTCCAGTGGTTTGCTGTCGTGATCCAGCGGTTTGTATGGATCAAGGTGGTGAGTCGTTACCCAGGTCACACTGCCCAGAATGATGATGATGGCAATCGGGATCAGCCATACCACCAGCTCAATTTTTTTCGAATGAGCCCACTTAGGTTCGTACACAGCATCTTCATTGGAAGCCCGGTATTTCCAGGCAAAAACCAGCGTCAGGATAATGACCGGTATTACCACGAGGAGCATCAGCCCGGTGGCAATCAGAATCAGATTTTTCTCATCAACGCCAACCTGACCTTTTGGGTCAAGCACGCCGCCGGAACAACCGGACAGCAGAGCCACAGCGCTGAAGAGAAGCCCCGCAAACACGCGGGAGACTTTCTTATCTGTCATTTTTCAGCCTTTTTAATGTGAAACAGACCAGCACATCCGCAGAGCAGATGCACAGATAACGCGGCGAAGCCGCAGGTAAACACAGAAGATGCGCAGCGAAGATGCGGCGTTCTGTGACGAAGATTTCAGTAGCAGACAGACGGAGAACTGACGGGCGGCAGACGCCAGCATGCACTTTCAGCCACAGGCCGAAAGGGACAGCTCAGACGTGATACACGGGTAAATTCAGAATCTGACTGATACTGAATTAACGGGGAGGAGCGCGGCTGCCGTGGGCGGCAACCAGAACATCAGGAGTAAAAACCTTATGATGCACGGCAACCGCAAAAATGCGCGCAGCAACATCAGAACTTTTACAGCAGAAAAAGCATAGCCAGAAAACAATGCTGTATAAAAGCAGGCCGGCGACCGCAACACCCAGAATTTCCAGATAATTACGGACTTCAGAGTACGGCAGGTCAGCAATGCTGAACATATCAGCAAGGCATACGCAGAGCCCTGCCAGAAGCGACAGTGCCAGTGCGGATTTTGTAAGCAGATCACCTACAACACTATCCGTGCTGCAGTTGTCGTAATCTTTCACACCTTACCTCAGTCATTCATGACAAGAACTCCACGACAAAAGCCTGCACGATATGCAGGGATATTTGAGGGATGTTCATTGTCTGCGCTTTTATGACTTACTGCCGGCCATATATAACCAGGCAGTAATTTAATTATTTCTGTAACCAGACATTTCTTGACGGAGATTCTAACGCATTTATTATTTTTTTAAATAAAACAGTTTATTCCTTTTTCAACTTTTCCTGCCGATTGTTCCATTTAGCCTTAAAAAACAGGGCATTTCTGAACTTCACCCAGCGTTTGAAATGAAACCAGCCCGATTAAATAAGCACACGCATCAGATTGTTTTAAATAACCACAAAAAAGCCCTGAATATATCAGGGCTTTTTATCCATATATAATGCAAGGTATAAACTACTTATCCTTGCCTGAAATACTTACACATCAAGGAAGTATTTGCGGTAATGGAGCATTTCCGCAATGGATTCACGGATATCATCCAGCGCCTGATGGCTGCCTTTTTTCTCGAAGGAAGAAACCACCTCAGGCTTCCAGCGCTTGGCCAGCTCCTTCAGCGTGGACACATCGATATTGCGATAGTGCATATACGCTTCCAGCTCAGGCATGTACTTCACCAGAAAGCGGCGATCCTGATGAATGCTGTTACCGCACAGCGGTGACGCTCCGGCTTTCACATACTGCTGCAAAAATTCAATGGTCTGGCGCTGCGCTTCGCGGGCGTCGACGTCACTGTCACGTACCCGCTGGGTCAGGCCGGAGTTACCATGGGTTTTGGTGTTCCACTCATCCATGGCATCCAGCAGCACATCCGGCTGGCTGACAGCAATAACCGGCCCTTCCGCAATGATGTTGAGATCACCATCTGTCACAATGGTGGCAATTTCGATGATGACATCGTGTTCAGGGTCCAGACCTGTCATCTCCAGGTCCATCCACACCAGATTATCGTTCTGACTCATAACCAGCCTCTCTTATTGATGATAAGAGTCTAGCAACTTGCACCCTGCCCGGCCAACACAGACAATAGCACCACCCTCAGCCACCACGACCGCTATGAGCAAACGCAAACTGAACCGCCGCCAGGCCTGGCGGGTAGAAAAGATCCAGCAGGAGAAGGCTGACCGCGCCCGCAAAAAAGAAGTGGGCATCAGCGAACAACTGAATGCCGGCGAACTGGGCGACGAAACCGAAGGCCAGATCATGGCGCATTTTGGCGCCCAGGTCGAAGTCGAAGCCGCCAACGACCGTTCACGTCGCTACCGCTGCTGGCTCAGAGCCAACCTGGGCTCCCTGGTTACCGGTGACCGCGTGGTGTTCCGTCCGGGTCCGGAGACCAAAGGTGTGTTTACCGGCGTAGTTGAAACCGTGCTGGAACGCCAGTCAGAACTGTCGCGTCCCAACCCCTACAACGAAATCAAACCAGTGGCCGCCAACATCGACTTTATTGTGCTGGTCATCGCCCCCGAGCCGGAAGCGCACGCTAACCTGATCGACCGTTATCTGGTGGCGGCAGAAAACTGCGAAATCGAGCCCATCATACTGCTCAACAAAACCGATCTGCTTGATGACACTAACCGTCAGCGCTTTGATGACCTGCTGAGCAAGTATGAAGCGCTGGGCTATCGCACGCTGCGCGTCTGCAGCCGCGACGAAACCAGCCTCGGCGATCTGAAAGAATTCCTCAACGACCGCATCAGCGTATTTGTTGGACAGTCAGGCGTCGGTAAATCCTCGCTCATCGGTACTCTGCTTCCGGGCGAAGAGCTGAAAGTCGGCGCCCTGTCAGAGAACACCCGCAAAGGTAAACACACCACCACCACCGCCCGCCTGTATCATTTTCCTGCCGGTGGTGATCTGATCGATTCCCCGGGAATCCGCGAGTTCGGTCTGTGGCATATGTCGGAGGATGAAGTGATGTACGGTTTCCGCGAGCTGCGCCCGGTGGCCGGCTATTGTCGCTTCCGTGACTGCCGCCATGAACAGGAACCCGGCTGTGCCATCCGTGATGCGGTAGAAAAAGGTGATGTAAGGGAAGACAGATTCGTCAGCTACAAGCGCATTCTGCAGACTCTGACAGAACTCTGATCCGACAGCGGAACAGCAAGGCTGCAGAAGATCAGTCAAAGCTGACCTACCAGGTCAGCTCTTCCCGGTTGGGCGGATTATCGTAACTGTTGTTGCGCGCTTCGCGTTCTTTGCGCAGTTGCTCCAGCAGCGAGCCGGCCTGATTGATCACAGGTTTACGCTCATCAGCGGCATCACCCTGCGCCGCAGCTTCGCCTTCACCACCACGTTCCTGTACCGCCTCGGCGGCATTCTTGTTCAGCAGCGTGACCGAGATACGGCGGTTCACGTCAGCGTATGGATCATCCGGCTTCAGCGGCGCGGTGTCGCCCATACCGATAACTTCCGCCACCTGCTGTTTTTCCACCCCGGCTTCCATCAAAGCCCGGCGCGCAGCATCGGCGCGCAGAGAAGATAACTGCCAGTTGCCGTCATCGGCGTCACGGCTGCTGTTGAGCTTCGACGCATCGGTGTGACCGACAATGGAAATACGGTGATCCATGCCGGCGATCACAGGCGCCAGCTCCCACAGAATGTCTTCCGAATAATATTTAAGCTGAGCACTGCCCGGCGCAAACATCGGACGCTTGCTCTGATCGACGATCTGCAGGCGCAGACCTTCGGTGGTGATATCCACTAACAGCTGATCTTTAAACGGGCTCAGCGTCGGGCTGGCCTCAATGCGCGCTTCAATCTTCGCTTTCATATCCTGCATGCGGCGCTGTTCGATGGCTTCCGCCATGCTTTCAATTTCTTCCGCCTGCAGAATTTTTTCCGGATCAATCTGCTCAGAAACAGCAATGTTATCTGCTGTGGTCGGTGATCCACCAAAATCGATGATGTAAGCGGAAGGCACTTTAGCGCCTTCTTCAGAGGCTTTCGGGTCCTGAAAATAACCGGAAATCGCTGCCCGCTGTTCTTCATTGGACGAGTTAATAATCCACAACACCAGAAACAGCGCCATCATCGCCAGCGCAAAGTCGGCCATGGCGACTTTCCAGGCGCCACCATGGTGAGCATGTTTACCCTTTTTATAGCGGCGAATGATTATATTCTGATGGGGACCTAAATTTTCCATCAGCGGCCCCGCACTTTACTTTCCACTTCGGTAAAGCTTGGCCGGCCATGAGTGAACAGGGATTTACGGCCAAATTCCACCGCCAGCTGCGGCGGCAGGCCGTTAAGAGAAGCAATAATGCAGGCCTTACTGGCCTCATAGAGTTTGATTTCTTCTTCGGCAATATGCTGCATCACCGCACTCACCGGCGCGGCGATACCATACGCCAGAAACACACCACTGAAAGTACCGACCAGCGCGGCAGCGACATGAGAGCCGATTTCAGCAATCTCACCTTCAATCGCCCCCATGGTAATCACAATCCCCAGCACAGCAGCGACGATACCAAAACCCGGCAGAGCATCAGCAACCTTACTGACTGCCATCGCCGGCTGTTCCAGTTCATGCAGACGGGCTTCAATTTCCTGATCCATCAGCGCTTCCAGCTCAAACGATGTCAGGTTACCGGCAGCGATAATGCGGAAATAGTCGGCAATAAAATTGGCCAGCTCTTCATTACCCTGAATGGCCGGATAACGGGAAAACAACGCACTGGATGACGGACTCTCGACATCTGACTCAATAGCCATGATGCCTTCACGCCGGGCTTTATTCAGGATGTCGTAAATCAGGCCCAACACATCCATGTACATGGCCTTGTTAACCTTACTGCCCATAATAATCTGCGGCGTCAGCTTAAAGCAGCGCATGATGACGTTGCCTGGATTACCCAGCAAGAATGCACCAAAGGCAGCACCGCAGATGATCAACATCTCGAACGGCTGCCACAGCGCCAGCAGGTTGCCATGCGACATCACATAGCCGTACAGCACACTGCCGAAAACAATTATCAGACCCAAGAAAAACAGCATTATTAAAAATCCCTGATGCTGTGACGCCCCATGAAGCGGATTAAGACTATAGTTAAGTAAAGGCTACAAATGACGGTTACACAAACCCGCACATGACTCTGCTAACAATAAGCTCAGCTCCCGATGATTTGTGGAAAGAAGTCCGCAATACCGAGTACCTGCCGATTCTGGCGGAAACGCATCAGCGTATTCGTCAGCAGATGCAGAAAGCGCGTATCAGTTTTGACGAGCTTGCCCCCAGCATCGAGAGTGACCCGGCGCTGTGCCAGAATCTGCTGATGCTGGCAGCGCGCCAGCATCCAGGCTGCGTGGAACAGATCTCCGGTGCCGCAAACTGCCTGTCGTTACTTGGTATGCAGGAACTGGTGCGGCTGATGAAAAAGCTCACTATGGTGCCGCTGCACCCTTCCGAACCGGCGCAGCAGGCGTACCGGCGCGCCATTATGTGTGCCCGTTTTGCCGGCAATCTGGCGGCTCACTGGGCAACTCAAAGAGGCACACAGTCGGTTAATTACGCCCGCTGGAGCAGCATGCTGGCCATGGCCCCTTACTGGTCCTGGCTGCAGGTGTGGCCACAGGCTGCCAACTGGCAGTATCTGCTCAGCCGCGGTGACTCTCTGTTGAGTGCTATGCAACAGGTGTTTGGAGACGATGAGAAACAATGGCTGTTGACGCTGCGTCAGCTGCATCTGCCACAAATGGCCCAGCAGACCTGGCAGGCAGAGCATCAGCCAGACCCTGCCCAATGGCGCCTGTTACGCCGTCATGATCCGCGCGATCTGGATAACCAGCGGGCTCTGATCCACAAGTGTCAGGCACCGGCCATGATCAGCCTGATGGCCAATCAGCTTGCCTGGCAACTGCACATGGCACCGGATGGCAAGCGCGCCATGCGCTGGACAGCACTGGTCAGTCACTGGTCCGGCAAAGCGCAGTTTCAGGTCACGCCGGAAGTCAGACGCCTGCAGGTACAAAGCAGTCAGCAACAGCATTCCACTCTGGGGACTGGCCTGCACCTGCTGCTATCCCCAGAAAAAGAAACAGCGCAGTATCCTTTTATTGCCGCAGACGGTAATGCCATACAGCCGGCGGATGCTGAACTGCACGCTGGGCTGCAGTCAGATCGTGACTCCACCACTAACAGCAACAACACCAACAACAGCGCTGCAGCAGAAACTCTCAACAGCCAGGCCGATGCGCCACCAGCATCCACGAAAGACAACGAGGCTGAAGCTGATTCCGGGACAGAGGCTGTCACTGGATTAAATACAGAGATAAACACCGAACGTCACAGCGACGAAGATTACATGAAGAAACTGCTGCGTCAGCTGCAGCAGGAACCGGACAGCTTTGGTGACTGGCACTTCCTGATGAAAAGCCTGCTGAAAGGTGTTACCGAAGGCCTTGGTCTGCCCTCGGCCTGCGTTGCCCTGCTGAATAAAGACAAAACTCAGCTGAAAGTGATTTATGCCGAAGGCCTGAGCAGCGAAGACCCCCGGCGCACATTAACGGTAGATCTGAGCCGCCCATCAGTGTTCAGCAAGCTGTTGGAAAAACCCGCCGGACTGCTGCTGACCCCGGACAACCGTGAAAAATTTCTGGTACGGCTACCGGACAGCGTAACAACGCGCATTCCGGCTCAAACCGTGATGATGTCCATTGACGCCGGCGCCAGCCCGATTGGACTGGTGATGGGCTTTGCAGCCGAGGGGCAGGAGGTTATCTCTCAGGCGGAGTACATGGGCTTTAAAAACCTGTGCATGATCGGCAGTCAGAGTCTGGCTGCCCTGCGGGCCAATACTCTGCGGGCGACCAACCGGCAAAAAGGGTGACAACAATCCTCTGACAGCACGGGAACAGTGTTAAACAAACATACAGCATTCTGAACTGTCGCGGCCGCGCACACTCATAAGCGTGATAAGCAGGCGCAAGCGACCTGACATCCGCCGCGTCGTTGGATAAACTGCCCGCTCTCCATCCGTTTTTTCATCTGTACGACTATCGTTCGCGGAGTTTTCATGGCTGACCTTCCTCTGTTAGACCTTCCTCTGTTAGACCTTCCCCTGTTAATTGAACCGGCTGATCTGGCTGCCCGGTTACCTTTCGCTGATGCAGCCAAAGTACTGATCGTCGAACAGGCGAAGGCCGAAACCTTTATCGCAAATCACATTCCGGGCTCAGTCTGGCTGGATTTTAAAAAGCTGCAGTCTGCTGGTCAGCCAGCGCCTGGCAAGCTGCCCCCCATGGCACAGATTTCAGCCGCGCTGAGTGAAATCGGTCTGACAGCCGACACCCATGTTATCTGCTCCGATGATGAAGGCGGCGGCTGGGCGGGCCGTATGATCTGGGTTCTGGATTGCATTGGCCACACCAGGTATTCCTACCTGAACGGCGGCCTGAGTGCGTGGTTAGCTGAAGGCCTGCCAACAGAAAGCGGCGAGGTTACCCCGGTAGCCAGCAGCTATCAGGCGGAACTGGTGAACAGCGACTGCACCCTGAGCAAAGAACAGATTATTGAACGCATTGGTCAGCCGGACTTTGCCGTGTGGGATGCCCGCTCGAAAGAGGAATACACAGGTGAAAAAGTGATTTCAAAACGTGGCGGCCATATTCCCGGCGCCGTGAATTACGAATGGACGCTGGGTATGGATAAAAGCCGCGGCCTGAAAATCAATGAACTGGACGGTTTCCGTACCCTGCTGCAAGACATGGGCATTGATGAAAGCAAAGAAATCGCCACGCACTGCCAGACTCACCACCGTTCCGGTTTTACCTATCTGGTCGGTAAAATCCTTGGATTAAACATTAAAGGCTATGACGGCTCATGGTCTGAATGGGGTAATGACGACAACACCCCGGTCAACACCGGCGCACAGCCATAAGGACAACACCCAGCATGACATTAAAACAAAAAGCCTTTATTGCACTGCAGTATATTGTTCCGCAGCACCTGCTTTCCCACCTGGTGGGCTGGCTGGCGGCCAGCGAAATCCGCTGGATCAAAAATACCTTTATCAACTTTTTCATTAAGCAGTTCGGCATCAACATGAATGAAGCCAAACGCAAAACGGCAGATGATTTCCGCTGCTTTAATGATTTCTTTACCCGCGAACTGGAAGACGATGCCCGCCCGGTCAGTGCCACTGATAACCAGCTGGTATCGCCGGCGGATGGTGCAGTATCGCAACTGGGTAAAATTGAAAACGGCCGTATTTTTCAGGCCAAAGGTCAGGATTATTCCCTGATCGAACTGCTCGGTGGCAATACTCAGCGCGCGGAAGAGTTTATGGGCGGTGAGTTCGCCACCATTTACCTGTCGCCGAAGGATTATCACCGCGTGCATATGCCGGTAACCGGTACCCTGCGCGAAATGGTGTACGTACCCGGCGATCTGTTCTCTGTGAATCAGACCACTGCCGAAAACGTACCGCGTCTGTTTGCCCGCAACGAACGTCTGGTGTGTATCTTTGATACCGAACAGGGGCCGATGGCCATGATTCTGGTCGGCGCCATGATTGTTGCAGCCATCGAAACCGTATGGGCTGGCCGCATCACACCAATGGAACGCAAAACCAAAGTGACGGATTACACCAACCCACAGCCTGTCACCCTCGAAAAAGGTGAAGAGATGGGCCGCTTCCTGCTCGGTTCTACCGTGGTGCTGTGTTTTGCCAAAGACAAAATTCACTGGCTGGAAGAGCTGGCAGCAGAATCCCCGCTGCGCATGGGTGAAGCCATTGCCATGAGCGTGGAATAAACTCAAAGCGATAAGCTGAAGCTGAAAAAGCCTTTAGCTGAAGTTGTAGAAAGCCTTTAGCTGAAGTTGTAGAAAGCCTTTACCTGAAGCTGAAAAAAGCCTTTAGCTGAAGTTGTAGAAAGCCGCGTGATTCACATGAACCACGCGGCTTTTTTATGTGCGCCAATCTCTGGCACGGGTAAGCAGATTTAATCTGCCAGCGGCGGCACCTGAGCGTTTATCACGCGGCTGCGCTGAACCAGCCAGCAGGTAACGGCTGCCACGATCAACAGAGCATAAAGATACGGCGCAATATCGATCAGTTGTTCCAGCCACAGGGTCAGAGGATTCGGTATCTGCTGAATGCGTTCAGCCAACCAACCCGCTGACGCCACCAGCGCAAAGGCCGCAGCACCCGCTCTGAGCCAGAAATACACCTGCAGCTGACGGCTGATCACCAGCAGGAAAGGCATCACCACCGCCACCAGCAGTAACTGCTGCAGTTCAATACCGCTGGTAAAGGCCAGCAATGCCGACGCCAGATCAACGCCACTCAGCCCGAGTTGCGCCAGATTTTCTGCAAATGCAGCGCCGTGAATCAGACCAAAACCCGCAGCAATACTCAGCTGGCCGCCATGGCCGAACGGCAGCGGGCGTAGCGCAAACACCGCGGTAGCCATAATCGTCAGCGCGATCACCACTTCAATGGCCTGACCACCGGCCGGAATCCAGCCCAGTGTCGCCATCACCAGTGTCAGGGTATGACCGAGTGTGAAAGCACTGATCAGCTTCACAATCTGTATAACCGACTGACGGTTAGTCAGCCTGCCCTGCCAGCGCCCGTTAACCAGCATCAATGGCGCCGTCAGTAACAGACAGAACAGAAACAACAGATGATCCGTACCATGACGGATATGATCCATGCCGTGCACAAACATCGAACTGACGCCCTGCCACAGGCTGGCACCATCGCGTTCGATATACAGCTGCGGTGACGGTTTGGTAATCACGCCAAGCAGGGCAGGCTCACCCAGCACGCCCTGGCGGAAATCGCTCTGCACGCTGACGTACAGATCGTGATTACTGACCGCCGCAGTAATCACATCGGAATGCAGCGTGATGCGACCATCCGTATCTGCCAGCGGAAACCAGAGTTCAGCTTTCAGCATCGGCGTATTGGTGCCGTTCTGATCTTTCCAGGTATTCCAGGTCTGGCGGATTTGCGCACGGATGCGGTTACCCTGATCGTCGGCCAGCCACAGGTGCTGATCCAGCCGCTGCTGCAACTGGCTGCGCAGGTCAGCGCCGCGGAAATCTTCCTCATGGGCGATGCGTACACCCAGAGCATAATCAATGCGGTCTAAGGGAAAGTAAGCGTCCATCATCACGCCCTGCTCATTAATAAACAGGTAGTACTCACTGGAGGCTGGTTTATGGGCCAGCGCGCTGAAGCTGGCGGTCAGCATAACAATGCTGAGGACGAAGGAGCGGATAAAAGTATTCATGGCGGCGATTGTCGCTGCCAATGCTGACGGCTTTATGACAAACAGACGTCACAGGTGAAACGCTATGATGCGGGCACAGAATAAATCCGTACCCGTTTCTGATAGCTGTACTGTCTGGCAGTTGTTATGCCCGGCTCCAGTCAAACGCCAGAACGTCGGCGATGCTGCCGGTATTCATAACCATCATCAGCAGACGATCCAGACCCATGGCGACACCGGCACATTCCGGCATGCCATGCTGCAATGCCGCCAACAGATGCTCATCCAGCGGGCGCTGATCTGCCGGGTGGGCGCTGGCTTCAGCCTCGAAGCGGCGGCGCTGTTCGTCAGCATCGGTCAGCTCGTAATAACCATTGGCCAGTTCAGCGCCGTTAAAATACAGCTCAAAGCGGCGGGCAACAGCACGCCCCTGCTGATCATCCATCACCCGCGCCAGTGCCGCCTGAGACGCCGGAAATTCATCAATAAAGACCAGGGTATCGACAGGCAGCGCCGGCTCTACCGCATGGCTCATGATCACATCCAGCCAGCCATCACGGCTGAGCTGCAGATCCTGACCAGCCAGTTCCACGCCCTTCGCGGCAATATCTGACTCGCTGGCGGCGAACACATCAATGCCGGCATAGCGCTCTACAGCATCGGCGTAATGCAGATGTTCCACTACCAGTTGTGGATAACGCGGCGCCAGCATGGCCTGAGCCAGTTCGCTGACTTCCTGCATCAGGCGCTGATCATCCCAGCCAACCCGGTACCATTCCAGCATGGAAAACTCCGGGTTGTGACGCCGTCCGGCTTCGCCGCGGCGGAACACCCGCGCAATCTGATAAATATCGCCGTAGCCTGCGCACAGCAGGCGTTTCATGGCGTATTCCGGCGAGGTATGCAGAAAGCGCTGGTCACTGTGCTGCTCAGTGCTCTGGCCGCCAACCCGCCCAGGTTCGATACGCATAGGTTCGATATTCGGATCGCATACCGCCGCGACGGACAGGTAAGGGGTTTCCACTTCCACAACATCACGCTGACTGAAATACGTGCGGATGGTCTGATACAGGCGCTGGCGGGCCAGCAAAGCTTCACGGCTGGCAGAAGGTTGCCACATGGGATTTCCTGATAGGCAGATGAGCGATTAAAAAAGAGGCATCAAAAAGGGAGCCGCAGCTCCCTTTAACACCATCAGCAGAGCAGCTTATGCGCGGCTGACGTATTCGCCGGTACGGGTATCCACACGCAGCTTGTCACCGATGTTGATAAACAGAGGCACTTTAACCACAGCACCAGTGCTCAGAGTTGCCGGCTTGTTACCACCGTTAGCGGTATCGCCTTTTACACCCGGATCAGTTTCAGTCACTTCCAGCTCAACAAAGTTTGGCGGAGCAACGGTCAGTACGGCACCGTTAAACAGAGTCACCACGTAAACGTCCTGCTCTTTCAGCCATTTGATGGTGTCGCCCAGCGCTTCTTCTGATGCGCCATGCTGTTCAAAAGAACCGTCGGTTGCCATGAAGTGCCAGAATTCACCGTCGGTGTACAGGTACTCCATATCCACTTCAACAACATCGGCGCCTTCCAGAGAGTCACCGGATTTAAAAGTCTTCTCAACCACACGGCCGTTACGCAGGTTACGCAGCTTAACGCGGTTAAACGCCTGGCCTTTACCCGGCTTCACGTACTCATTTTCAATAATGGAGCACGGCTCGTTTTCGAGCATCACCTTAAGACCTGATTTGAATTCGTTGGTAGAATAGTTCGCCATTTCACAGCCCAATCAATTTTTAGGATATTTCAAAAGTTGCCTATCATAACCCGAACTGCGGATTCTGTTGAGAGTGAAGACTGGAGACAGATTCTGGCATCTGCATTCCGTCGCCCCGACGAGCTGCTCAACTGGCTGGGAATCCCCCGTTCAGACGTCGCACTGCAGACTGATAACCAGCCGGATTTCCCTATGCTGGTGCCCCGCCCATACGCCCGCCTGATGGAAGCCAGAGCAGATGATCCGCTGCTGCTGCAGGTACTGCCGTTACAGGAAGAGCGTCAGACGCGGGAAGGTTATATTGCAGATCCGCTGGGAGAACAGGCAGCCAACGCCACACCCGGCATTATCCATAAATATCATGGCCGCCTGCTGCTGCTGGCAGCTTCGGGCTGCGCAGTGAACTGCCGCTACTGCTTCCGCCGGCATTTTCCGTATTCAGAAAACCGCCTGAGCCGTGCCGAGTGGCAACAGGCCCTGGATTATGTGCGTGCCGATCACAATATCAGTGAAATTATCTTAAGCGGCGGCGATCCTCTGTTGCTGCAGGATGAGGACCTGGCGCGCCTGATCAATCAGTGCGAAGCCATTCCCCATGTCCGCCGCCTGCGCATACACAGCCGCCTGCCCGTCGTTATTCCTCAGCGTCTGACGCCGGAACTGACAGATATGCTGTCTGCCAGCCGTCTGCAAGCGTCGATTGTGCTGCATATCAACCATCCACGGGAATTGAGTGAGGAACACAGACAACGTCTGCAAAGCCTGAAAAATTCAGGTATTACACTACTGAATCAGTCAGTTATACTGCGCAAAATCAACAACAATATCAGCGTTCTTTCTGAGTTAAGTGAACGCCTGTTTGAATTCGGCGTGCTGCCCTATTACCTTCACCTTCTTGATCCGGTGAAAGGAGCACACCATTTCGATGTCGACCAACGGGAAGCAGTCGACCTCCATCGTCAGATGCAGGCTCAGTTACCAGGCTACCTTGTGCCTAAATTGGCAAGAGAGATAGCCGGATTGCCCAATAAGGCGCTTATTCATCTCGACAGAGACTGAATTCTTCCCTATAAACCAGTGAAATTGCTCTGTATTCAGTTACAGACGGCACAAAGCCGCTATAATGAATGTCATATCTGGCACTTTTTACTAACAGGCCAGAAGATGAATTACGACTTAATCAGCAGGATTGCATGGACAGCCAAGTAACGCCCATCAAGTTGCAGATACCGGCAACATCGCTTTCACAACTCACGTTCTGTCCAGGGAACGTCGAGGGTATTACGCAATGGGCGAAATCACTGCCCATGGCCAATACCGGTGAATCGGCGCGCCAACTGTATCTGGCGATCCGGGAACTGAATCAGTGGAAAACTGACCCGCTGCTGCGTTTCAAGATGCTTGAAGTGGTACGTCCGTACATATATAGCATCTGCACTCTGCTGAATAAACACTTTCTTAAGTCGTCTATTTCACTCAACGAAAAACAACTCAAGATCGCCAACCTGAGTCAGGCACTGCAGGGCCATCTGGCCACCGGCTACAAAACCGTAGTCGCCCACAGCATTGCCCATATGACCAGCGCCGATAAACCACCCAAGGTGGTGACTCTGGCAGTACACCGGGCGATCTCAGATTCCAACCAGACCATCCTGCGCGCTTTCCAGCTTTACTGTAATGCGCCGGAACACGCGTGGCTGGAAATCAACCAGCTCTACCTGCTGGCCGAAACTCATGGTCTGCTGGATTTTGAAGTCAGCGACCGCCAGACGCGCTTTATGTCAACGTCCTCTATCCGCGACGTTTTCATGCGCGCGCATCTGATGGGCACAGCAAAACCTAATAATCTGCGACAGCAGGATCTGGCTGAACTCTATGAAGCCAGTGAGCTGTGGGCTGCGTTTACCGAACTGACGCCGGCAGATGTTGAATCATCACTGTTTATCATCAACCTGCACCGTGACCGTCCGGGACAATACCGTCAGCATCTGCGTGACGCGCAGAAGCCGCTGTTCCGCGGACTGAATACCGCCAACCTGGTGCAGGCGCTGAAACAGTGGGCCGCCAATCCAAACGGCCAGCACAAGATCACCGTACCCGGTAAGCTCAATGACAACCTGCTGTCCCATGCTATTCAGGCCTGGGGCATCCACTGGCAGCGGTCGTTCCGCCGCGCCAGTTCAGAAGGCGTACTCAAGCTCTGTATCGGCCTGACAGCAACGCATTACTACAGTGCCGGCATGCGGGAATTTGAAGCCGTGGTATCCGGCATCAAGCCGAAAACCGTCGATGGCGATGACAGAATCAGCTCCATCGATACCGGCAGCGGCCAGAGTGATGTCTGGGCGAACGCATTCGATGCCGGCGGTGCCCGTCTGGCTGAAATCGAGAACATCAATCTGGATGCCATCGAGTTCATCAATAAGCACAATCAGTCAAAGAACGACGATACCCCGGTGGAAGCCAAGTATCCGACCCATTCTGCCAACCTGATCAATACCAGCCCGGGTGGCTACTGTGTGCACTGGATCGGCGACCTGCCATCCAGCATTCAGGCGGGTGAACTGCTCGGTATTCAGGAAAACGGCGTTAAGCACTGGTCTATCGGTGTCATCCGCTGGATACGCCACATGCGTGATAAGGGTACTCAACTCGGTATTGAGCTGCTTGCGCCCCGCGCTGAAGTCGGCGCAGCACGCCTTCTGCAAAAAACTGGCAGTAATGGTCCATTTATGCGCGCACTGCTGTTACCTGCGATCAAAGCCATTGCTCAACCGGCGACACTTCTGCTGCCGCGTATGCCTTTCCGTACCGGCAACAAGGTTGAGCTGAGCTTCAACGACCTGCAGGGTCGCCAGCAACTCACCAAACGTCTGGCTTCGACCAGCAGTTTCAGCCAGTTCCAGTTCCGTGCTTCGGGTGGAGCTGCCCAGACAAGTAACAACACGCGCCAGGCTGCCGGCATCGCCGATGACGAATTTGATTCCATCTGGAACAAACTGTAACGCCTGTTTTAACGCCAAAGCAGGCGATTACGCCAAATTTTGTCAGTCGCGGTCATTTTTTTTCACAAATCAGGCTCTATAATCTTACTTTTATTAATTGCCTGAGGTGTGCATGTCTTCCAGTAGGGATACCCTGCATCTGTTACTGCTTACAGAAACTGAAAATGATGCAGAGAAACTGGTCAGCCTCATGCGCAATTCAGGCAGTGCCACCCGCGCCCACCAGATCACATCTCTGACCGACCTCAATGAACAGCTGCAGGATAAAACCTGGGATCTGCTGATCTGCCACAGTCAGGTCGGTGACGTCAGTTACGAAGAGATGCTGAAACTCATCAAGCGTCTTAACAAAGACCTGCCGATGATTCTTCTCAGCGAAGAAGCCGACAGTATGATGGTAGAGAGCGCCATCAAACGCGGCGCCGCTGCCGTGGTGCCTGAGGATGAAAGTAATCTGTTGCTGCTGATGATTCAGCGCGAACTGACCCATCTGCAGACACGCCGCGAATTACGTACCCTTGAAGTGCATGTGCGTGATGCCGAAAAACGCTGCCAGAATCTGCTGGAAAGCTCTAAAGATGCCGTGGCCTATATTCACGATGGCATGCACGTCTACGCCAACCAGGCCTATCTCGATCTGTTTGGATACGAATCCGTAGAAGAGCTGGAAGGCATGCCGATCATGGATATGATCCATGCTTCCGCACAGCAGGGTTTCAAAGCCTTTTTCAAATCCTACCTGAATGACGGCGAAGCTCAGCAGCTGCGCACCACAGGTGTGAACGGCGAAGGCAAATCCTTCCCGATGAACATGGGCTTCACCCCGGCAACCTACTCCGACGAGCGCTGCACCCAGGTAACGATCAGCTCCAACGCCGATAACGCCGAACTGGAAGCTAAGCTGCGGGAGATCAGCAGCCGCGACCTGTTGACCGGCCTGTACAACAAACCGTATTTCCGCGCGTCGCTGGAAGGCGCAGTCGATAAAGCGGTTCTCAAAGGTGCCCGTGGTGCCGTTCTGTACATCAATATCGACAACTTCGGTAAAGTAAAAAGCGATATTGGTATCAGCTACGCTGACACCGTCATCACTGAAATCGGCACCATGCTGCGCGGCATGGTAACTGAGCAGGACGTGCTGGCCCGCGTTGGCGAAGACATCTTTGCCTGCCTGCGCATGAACATTGATGCGGAATCCGCATTACAGTACGCCGAACAGATCCGCGACAAAGTCGAACATCTGCTGATTGATCTGGGTAAACGCACGGTCACCACCACGGTTTCTGTTGGCGTAGCTCTGATCACTGAAAACAGCTCCCGTCCGGACGAAATTCTGCAACAGTCGCATCACGCTTCAGATGATGTGCGTAAGCAACAGGGGCATGAGCGTGGCAACGGTGTTGCCTTGTATCAGCCGAAAGAAACAGAAGACCATAAAGCCGGTGCAGCAAGTCTGGAAAGCATCCTCAAGGATGCCGTCAAAGGCAACAGCTTCCGTCTGATGTTCCAGCCAATGATCAGCCTGAAAGGCGAAGAAACAGAGCATTACGAAGCCCTGCTGCGTCTGAATATGCCGGATGGCGAAGAACTGTCAGCCGGTGATTTTATGAACAGCGCCGACATCAGTGATGAACTGAAACGTAAAATCGACCGTTGGGTTGTGCTGCACACCACCAAACTGCTCGGCGAGCACAGAGCCAAGGGGCACAACACCCGGGTATTTATCAACCTGAGTGGCGCATCCCTGCTGGACGAAGCCCTGCCCGCATGGATCGGCGTAGCCATTAACGCAGCAAAACTGCCTAAAGGCGCGGTGGTGCTGCAGTTTAATGAAGACGACGCTTCGACCATGCTGAAGCAGGCGCAGATCTTCTGCTCCACCCTGCGTGAGAAAGCCATTCCTGCAGCCCTCAGCCGTTTCGGCTGCGCGCTGAATCCAATGCAGACGGTACAGCACCTGGCGGTGGATTATGTGAAGATTGATGGCTCATTTACCAAAGAACTGGGTGCCGGCCAGGGTGCACTGAAAGATCTGCTGAAAGAACTGCACGAAGAAGAGAAGAAAACCATTATTCCGCTGGTCGAAAGCGCCACTTCGGTGGCGGCTCTGTGGCAGCTCGGTGTGGACTTTATTCAGGGCTACTATGTACAGCCGCCACAGGCAGCAATGGCCTTTAACTTCAGTGAAGACGACGAGATCTGAGCCTTCACTCCAACGAAGAGACAGATACAAAAAAGCCCGCAGTTGCGCAATGCTGTTCACTTAAGAC
>NZ_DJIO01000171.1:0-4544 GCF_002433655.1 Thalassolituus sp. UBA6592
TCCGCTTAAGTGAACAGCATTGCCGCAGTTGCGGGCTTTTTTGCTCAGCACTGAGGCATTAAATCAGCCGGCAATATCGCGGTCGCTGTAACCCAGCAGATACAGAATACCATCCAGCCCCAGAGTAGAAATGGCGTTCTTGGCATTTTCCCGCACCAGAGGTTTGGCACGGAACGCAATGCCCAGACCGGCGATACTCAGCATCGGCAGGTCATTGGCACCATCACCCACGGCAATGGTCTGCTCCAGACGAATCTCTTCCTTCTCAGCCAGTTCACGCAGCAGTTCCGCTTTACGCTGGCCGTCGACCACGCGCCCGGTAACCCGGCCGGTAACAACGCCATCTTCCATTTCCAGCTCGTTGGCAAAGACATAATCGATGCCCAGCTTTTCCTGCAGATAGCGGCCAAAGTAATTGAAGCCACCGGACAGAATCGCTGTTTTATAACCCAGCGCACTGAGGTTACGGATCAGGCGTTCAGCCCCTTCGGTCACCGGCAGGCGTTCAGCAATACCCTGCAATACGTCGCCTTTCAGGCCTTTCAGCAGAGCGACGCGCTGTTCAAAGCTCTGGATAAAATCCAGTTCGCCCTGCATCGCACGTTCGGTGATTTCTGCCACCTGCTCACCAACACCGGCAGCGGCTGCCAGCTCATCGATGACTTCCGCTTCGATCAGGGTGGAGTCCATATCAAAGCAGACTAAACGGCGGGTACGGCGATAGACGTTATCTTCCTGGAATGCGATATCAACACCCAGTTCATTGGCCACTTCGAGAAAACGCGCGCGCAGATGGGTCTGATCCGCATCACCCCGTACCGAAAATTCGACACAGGCGCGGGTGTTCGGGTTTTCACTGGCATTGGCCAGCGACACCCGCCCGGAGAGGCGGTTGATCTGATCAATATTCAGACCGTGCTCGGCGACGATGGCCGTGACACGGGAGATCGCTTCTGCCTCAATCTGACGCGACAGCAGCGTAATAATATGGCGGGGTTTCCCCTGTCCCTGTACCCATTGCTCATAACTTTCCGGAGTTACCGGCGTAAAGCGGATGGACAGCCCCATTTCATGAGCTTTGAACAGAACATCTTTGAGTACCGGTGCAGATTCTGCACGGGAGGGGATAGCGGCCAGAATGCCGAGCGACAGAGTGTCGTGGATCTCGGCCTGGCCAATATCGAGAATTGTTACATCGTATTGCGCCAGAATAGCGCTGATGCCTGAGGTCAACCCGGGCTTATCGGCCCCAGTCACACGGATTAGAACCAGTTCAGTCACGGATATATTCCTGCTTACAGATCCCGTTTAGCAATTCAGAGTTTATCAGCGTCTGCTTTAGCCGCTGAAACCACTGCGCGCAGTTCTTCGATCAGATCTACGGTTTCGTGTACAGACAAGGCGCGGACACGGTCCACACTCATCAGATACAGGCCTTTTTCCAGTTGTTGCAGTTTATCCTGCAGAGACTGTTTCACGTCGCTCATGGTGAATCCCCATCAATTATTCAGATTATTCGGCGGCAAAGGCTGCGCCATAGTCCACAGCTGCAGACGGGCCAGTATTCTTCTGGCGTTACCGCAGGCGGCGCATATAATACCACCAATACTGCGGAAATCTTCGATTGTTTGAGTAACAGCATGCACAGAGCCACGACGATTGGGCAAAAGTTGAATATAAGTCAAATTTGCGGACTGCTGATGGGTACTCTGGTACTGATCTGCGGCCTGATTATCAGTGGCCTCGGTTACTCCCAGCTGCAGGATCAGCAGGAAAACCAGCTGATGCAGAACGCCCGGCAACAGCTGCAGCACCTGGCTCTGGCCATCGCCCCCAGTCTGTTGGCGGAAGACCGTATTTCGCTGACCCTCACACTGTCAGAATGGAAAACCGGCCCCGAACTGACCAATATTCAGATCCTCAATACCAGTCAGCAGGTTATTGCCGAACAGGGCACGCCTCTGCGTGAAGGCCCGGAAATCAGCCAGTCCGTTACTCAGGACAATATGGCCGCCGGCCTGATCCGTGCGGATATTGATCTGTCAGCCGCTGCCCGCACCGCCCGTCACTATCTGGCCATGGGCCTGATTGCCAGTGGTCTGATGGCATTACTCGCAGCGCTGCTCGCCTATCAGTTAACGGAGCGGGTAACCGCTTATCTGCGCCGGCTGGAAGACAGCCTCGGGCGCTGGGAAGCCAATGATGACCCGCTGAAACTGCCGGATGCGCCGCTGCTCAGTGATCTGAAAAATATCCACAAAACGCTGAACCGGATTGCCCAGCGCGAAGAACATCAGAAAGCCATGGAACAGGCCCTCGGCCGCTTTGTATCTAGCCAGCATTCGAGCACACCGTCCGCCTTGCGTTACCACGAATGCGCCCTGTTGTTTATCGAAATTCAGGATCTGGAAATTCTGCAGCAGCGCCTGAGCGCAGAAGAACTGACCTCAGTTCTGAATCACTACCACCGCCTGCTTTCCCATGCCGCCAAGCTCTATAACGGTAAGGTCGACCGCTATCACGGCACCGGCATTGTGATGACCTTCGGTATTGCCAATCCGGTGACCACCGGCCACGAAGCCCTGCACTGCCTGTATGCCGCGCAGCTGTTCAGCGGGCTGGTCACGCATCTGCGCGAAACCGATACACAGCTGCTGCCGGTGGAATTCCGCATGGCTGCCCACTGGGGTAACGTTCTGCTGGCACCGGTAACCCATGACGAACACACCGAATGCAATATGATCGGTGACACCGTGCACTGGGCATCGCATCTGGCGGATAACGGCGAAGAACTGCGTCTGCTGGCCAGTCAGACGCTGCTCGACCACTTACCGGAAGCTGATGAAATCAAATGGCAGGAAGGCCCGCTGATTTCTGATCTCCATGGCGGAGAGCAGGCCTGTTACTGGTTACAGGAACTGTCTGAGAAGAATCACCAGCTGATTCAACGCCAGATCCGCCATATTACGGCCATGACAGAGCAAGCCTGATACTATTTTCCTATTTGTACTGTTTTGTTAACACAATTGAACTTCTGCTGACCTTAACTAAGGTTAAGTTAAAATCAACAGCAGAGGTTACCCACCCATGGTTCTTCGCAAAACAGGACTGGCCGCAGCCATCGCGCTGGCCATCAGCCCGTCCGCCTTTTCCAGCGATCTGCAGATCAATGGTTTTATGAACGTTACCGCCGGCATGCTTTCCACGGAAGATATTACCGTCGACGGCTATGATGATGGTGTCTCCTTCGACAATGACACCCTGGTTGGCCTGCGACACAGCAGGTAAACGATACAACATCCGCTACCATGCAACTGATTTCCCGTGGTTCCGAGAGCTACGAAACCGAAGCGTCCTGGGCCTACATCACCTATGCGGCGACAGACAGCACTGACATCCGCATGGGTCGCCTGCGTACTCCATTCTTTTATTATTCCGACTTTCTGGAAGTGGGTTATGCCTACAACTGGATCCGTCCACCATCCATTGTTTATCGCCTGAATGATTTGTCTTCACTCAGTGGGGCAGACGTTACCCAGCATTTCTCATTTGGCAGCGTCGACTCCACGGTGCAGTTCTATGCCGGACGCTTTACTGACGAAGTAAATCTGTCAGGCTCTGACTACAACGTTGAACTGCGCCGCGTTATGGGGATTGTGCTGAACATGTCCATGGGTGACTTCGGAACCCGTGTCAGCTATCACCAGACCGATCTGAGCATGGATCTGGACCCGGCCGGAACACGTCCGCTGGATCAGCTGGCTGGCGCCGCCACCCTGGCAGGCGTTGGCGATGACTTCATCCCGGATGAAGACAAGTCCGCTTTTTATCAGGCATCCGTTAACTACGATAACGGCTCCACCTCAGTGATTGCTGAGTGGACGGCGCTGAAACACGACAGCGCTATTCTCAACGATGATACCGCATACATGATCAGTGCTGCTCAGCGTATGGGGTCCGTGACTGCGCACCTGACCTACGCTGCGACATCCGATGATATTAAAAGCGGCGTTGTTGGAGCGATTCAGGAAAATGCTGAACAGAAAGAATCGGCCATCATTCTGGGAGCCCGTTTTGACTACGACACAGCGACAGCATTTAAAGTCGATATTCAGTACAACGATGAAGAAACCGTCAACGGCGCCGACGGTGACAGCGGCATTCTGTATGCTGTTGGCATGAGTCTGGTATTTTAAGGAGATTAACGATGAAAGTATTTAAGTCAGTCTCCCGCGCCCTGCTGGCCGCTACCCTGCTGTTCAGTGCTGCCGCTTACGCCGAAGTTGCGGTTATCGTCAGCGCATCCAATGCAAATGCCAGCCTGGATGAAAATACCATTTCGCGGATTTTCCTTGGCAAAATTTCCAAGTTCCCGGATGGCAGTCAGGCCATTCCGGTGGATCAGAATGAAGGCAGCGCATCCCGTGATGCCTTTAACGAAAAAGTCCTCGGTAAAAGTTCCAGCCAGCTGAAAGCTTACTGGTCGCGCCTGATCTTTACCGGCAAAGGAACGCCGCCAAAAGGGGTCCTGTGGAAGAACCGAC
>NZ_DJIO01000034.1:0-5293 GCF_002433655.1 Thalassolituus sp. UBA6592
AAAGACTTCCTTACAGAAGCCATTAACGATCATGGATACCGCTTTTTCTGTATCGATACCGCGCTGGCGGCAGAGGAACAGCTGGTCGTCGCTGACGGTGGATGTGGTGGCTTCGTGTTCAACCACGGCGGACGGGTGTTTGCTTTCAATATACGGGAAGGTATGCGCACCACACTGATCACCGATTAACAGCGAATCACACTGGGTGTAGTTACGGGCGCCTTCGGCGTTCGGGTTCATACGCACCAGACCACGGTAGGCGTTCTGACTTTTACCGGCAGAAATACCCTTGGAAATAATGGTGGAGCGGGTGTTTTTACCCAGATGAATCATCTTGGTGCCGGTATCGGCCTGCTGATAATTATTGGTCAGGGCAACAGAGTAAAATTCGCCAACTGCGTTATCGCCTTTGAGGATGCAGCTTGGGTATTTCCAGGTAACGGCAGAGCCGGTTTCTACCTGAGTCCAGCTGACCTTGGCATTGGTATGCGCAACCGCACGTTTGGTTACGAAGTTATAAATACCGCCTTTACCCTGTTCATCGCCGGGATACCAGTTCTGCACGGTGCTGTATTTAATTTCGGCGTTATCCAGTGCAACCAGTTCGACCACTGCTGCGTGCAGCTGATTTTCATCACGCATTGGTGCCGTACAGCCTTCCAGATAGGAAACGTAAGAGCCTTCGTCAGCAACGATGAGAGTACGTTCAAACTGACCGGTCTTGGCTTCATTGATACGGAAATAGGTGGACAGCTCCATCGGGCAGCGCACGCCTTTCGGGATGTACACGAATGAACCGTCAGAGAACACAGCACAATTCAGTGCGGCGTAGAAATTGTCGCGCTGCGGAACCACACTGCCGAGATATTTTTTCACCAGTTCCGGATGTTCGTGAACGGCTTCGGAAATCGGCATAAAGATGACGCCGGCTTCAGCCAGTTTTTCGCGGAAGGTGGTGGCAACCGATACTGAGTCGAATACGGCATCAACGGCGACACCGGCCAGAGCCATCTGCTCATGCAGTGGAATACCCAGTTTTTCATAGGTGGCCAGCAGTTCAGGATCGACTTCGTCCAGACTCTTTGGTTTGTCCGCCATGCTTTTCGGCGCAGAGTAATAAGACAGCGCCTGAAAATCCGGTTTTGGATAAGTTACATGGGCCCAGTCCGGCTCCGTCATTTCCTGCCACGCACGGAAGGCTTTCAGACGCCATTCGGTCAGCCACTCAGGCTCGCCTTTCTTGGCCGAAATAAAGCGCACGACGTCTTCATCAAGGCCAGCTGCAAGAGTGTCAGATTCGATGTCGGTAAAAAAACCGGCTTTGTATTCTTTGCCAATTCTGGCTTCGATCTCGGCGTTATCGCTCATTGTGATTCTCTCATATATGACGCCCGGCGCTGGTTGCGGTGCGCTGGGTCGTTGTGCTGCATGCCCGGGACTTTCTCAGAGACGATCCGGGACGTTGCGGTCAACCGGGGATCAACCGGAGTGCGCTGTCGCAGGTTGGCTGCCGGTCTGATGAGGGGACTGGCGAAGCCTGAACTGCTGCGCATCTGAAGTTGATGCCAGAGTAAAATACTCAGGTATATTAATCAATACTAACTTGGTATGCTTTAATGAATGCATTCTATCAAAGTGATTGAAATCTGACCAATTGAGAGCCGTTCTCATTAGTGGCCTGAATTCTGACCGGATCGCCAATACGTGCCCCCATTATCCGGGACATTTTATCTGGCTTTTTAGCGGGCATGACATGCTCCGGAGCTGGCGGCCGGCTGATCAGAAACACAGATAGTATATGCGCACACAGGTTTTAACTTAACCCGGACCGACGTCCTTTCGCCCGAACGTACCGTTCGCGCAGCGTCACTCTGGGTGGTCTTTCCAGGAGCCGGCAACATGCTGAAAATTGGCAAGCTGACAGATTATGGTGTGGTGGTTCTTAATGAACTGGCCAAAGCCGGTGGCGTCAAGCTGTCGACGGAGGATATCGCCTGTCAGACCGGTCTGACGCTGCCGACGGTGCGCAAAGTAATGAAAGCACTGGTGGATTCCGGGCTGGTCATCGCTCAGCGTGGTGCCAAGGGTGGCTATCGTATTGCCCGCGCGCCGGGGCAGATCCGTATTCTGGATATCGTGCAGGCCTTTGAGGGCCCTGTAGCCGTCACCGAGTGTGCAACCGATGATGCCTCCTGCGATATCACCGACAGCTGTTCTCTGGCGAGTAACTGGGGCGGGATCAACCAATTGATTACCCAGGTGCTGTCGCGCGTGACGCTGGCGGATATCCGCGAGCCTGAGCGTCAGTTGAAGCTGGTGAAAGAAACCCTGCCCATGACCAGCATGATCGATCTGGTGAATCTGTCCTGATTCTCTGTGGTACGGTTTGCTGAATCCTGATCCTGGCCGGATATCTGAGCACTGCCTGGTATTCGTCGCCTTAAATCCCTGTCTCGTTTTTGCCTTTCTTTCTGCTTATCTCGTCCAGCGCTTTCTCCTCAACAACGGCTGAATCATCTGCCGAAAAGTCAGCGTCAGTTGACGCCATCCGGCCTGTCTGGGCGATTTTTGAACAGTCAGGGTGACAAATTTTGTCAACTGGTTATCAGAATCGTCAGATGGCTGTCCGTTTCACTTGTTGATGCGGATCACTCGGGCCACTATGTCAGTGTAGTAGTTTATTGAGTATCACCTCAGTTGTGTCACCGGCGCATTTGCCGTTGAAAGAGGGATCTCGGATACGGGAGTTCGTTATGCGTTATTTAGTCGGCATACTGTTTATGGCTGTGGTGGGATTAGCACAGGCAACACAACTCCAGGGAGTGGGTTCTTTTCAGATTCTTAACGAGCCGGTGTTTGTTGTCGGTTTGTTCGCACAGGATAATCGTTTTGCTGCGGGTCAAAAGCAGCAAAACGAGGCTGCGGTTGCAGAAAAGCTCGAATTTAAAGTGGTCGATGACAAAATCAGCATCCGCCGCTATCGCCAGTTGTGGCAGGACGTATTTGCTGTCGCTCAGGGGCGTGATGTCTGGGATGCTCATTCCGCTGATCTGCAGACTTTTTTCCAGGTGATCAAAGGTCCGCTGGTTAATAACGATCAGATCGTACTGGAGCGCAAAGACTCCGCCACCATTGTAAGTGTTAACTATCGCCAGCACGCTGTACTTTCTGCCGAATTCCTTGACCTGATGGTCAGCACCCTGACTGCCCGCATTGCGCCGGTACCGGAACTGCGTGCTGGTCTGCTGGGTGAACTTCCTGCGGATGAAAGCAATGATCTGCTGCGTCAGTTCGACCGCAGTGAGCCAACACTGGGCCGCATCAGCCAGACTGCGCGCTGGTTGCGGATTAAAGAGGATGACGAACCGCAGGTTTCGCAGCTGTAATTGTCTGAACTGAGTGCCTGACTGAAGCGTCTTACTGCACACCCTGACTTCGGGGGAGGGCTGAATCCGGTTCTGCAGCGCCTTCCGCCTCTGATACAATACGCACCGCCTTCTGGCGGTGTTTTTGTTTTTCAGGAAATCTATCGACGTGACTCCCGCTTATCTTGATCGTTTTGGTGGTATTGGCAGACTTTATGGCCGTGAGGGCCTGCAGCGTCTGCACGACGCTCATGTCTGCGTGGTCGGCATTGGTGGTGTCGGTTCCTGGGCGGCAGAAGCACTGGCGCGTTCCGGTATTGGCGCGATCACCCTGATCGATATGGACGATATCTGCGTCACCAATACCAACCGGCAGATTCACGCCCTGAACAGCACCGTAGGCCAATTAAAAACCGATGCGGTCGCGGAGCGTTTACGCGGAATTAATCCGGACTGTCAGGTCGATGCGGTCATGGCTTTCGTGACAGAGAAGAACATGAGTGAGCTGATTCACAGCGGTTTTGACTATGTCATCGACTGCATCGACAGCGTGAAGAGCAAAGCGGCACTGATCGCTCACTGTAAACGCCAGAAAATCCGTATCGTGACGACGGGTGCCGCCGGCGGTCAGATTGATCCGACGCAGATTCAGATCGGTGATCTGAACAAAACCTTCAACGATCCGCTGGCGCGCAAGGTGCGTTCGTTGTTACGCCGGGAATACAATTTCTCCCGTAATCCGTCACGCAATTATTCCATTCCCTGTGTCTTTTCATCCGAGCAGCTGGTCTATCCGCAAGCGGATGGCACTGTGTGTCAGGCCAAACCAACGGAAGGCGAAAGTACGCGGCTGGATTGCGCGTCAGGATTTGGCTCGGCGACTATGGTCACCGGCACCTTCGGCTTTGTTGCCGCCTCACGGGTGGTGAAACGTCTGGCGGAAGGCGCTGGCAAAAAGAGCTGAGCCAGGCGCAGGCGTTAAGGGTAGGGCTTATCTGAGGTCAGTAACGCCAGACCTTTAATAATGCGGAATACCGACCAGACGAAAACCCCGAGCAGAATAAAATAGCCGACGATGACCGGTGCCAGCGCCACGCCGATGACGCTCAGTCCCATTCCCCACCAGAACACGCTGATGATGTTGTCGAAGTGGCCGAGTAACGGGTGACCGTTGAAATCGGATCGCTTAACAATGATCCAGATACCGCCGATCAGCCAAAAAATACCGGTGAAATAACCGGCAATCAGGCACAGATAGGCGACCAGCGCTGTTGTTTTCGCCGGATCAGAGTCACCGGAATTTCCCTGGCGCCAGTCGTTTCTCTGAGCATCGTCCTGTTGATGTTCCGGCGGTAAGGCCATGCGATTACCTCTGTCAGTATCCGTTGCTGTTTTGGGGTGTTGGTCTGGTTGCTGGTTCAGTTAATGCTGTCATCACCACTGCCGTTGAATGCACAGCGACTGTCATCGCATTCAATGGTTTCCACCGTGACATGGGCCAGCTGCGGGAACGCACTCAGCTGTTGTCGGTAGTCGAGACTGGATTTGCCCTGATGGGAAATCACAGTAACCATCGCCGCATAGTGCTGACTGCTGACTTTCCAGATATGAAGGTCGCTGATGCTTGAGCTTCCGTCGCTCTCTATGAGCTGTTCGACGCGCTGTTTCACTCCGGCATCTATGCTGGCGTCGAGTAATACCGGTGCGGTCTGCAGCACCAGTCCCCAACCCCAGCGGGTAATAATCACCGCGCCAACAATACCCATTAACGGGTCCAGCCAATTCAGTCCGGCGTATTTACCTGCCAGCAGGGCGGCAATGGCTAACACCGAGGTCAGTGCGTCAGCCAGGACGTGCATATAAGCCGCGCGCAGGTTTACATCGTGATGGTCATGATGATGATCATCGTGGTCGTGGTCGTGGTCGTG
>NZ_DJIO01000051.1:0-2999 GCF_002433655.1 Thalassolituus sp. UBA6592
AACCACCAGAGCTGGGTGGATATTTTTGTGCTGTATAAGCTGTATCACCGCAAAGTGCCGCTGCTGAAGTTCTTCATCAAAAAAGAACTGTCTTACATTCCTATTGTGGGTCAGGCCTGGTGGGCGCTGGATTTTCCGTTTATGCGCCGCTATTCGAAAGAATTTCTCGCTAAACATCCGGAAAAAGCCGGTGATGATATGAAAGAAACGCAAAAAGCCTGTGAAAAATTCTCGCGCGTACCGACTGCGGTGATGAATTTTCTCGAAGGCACGCGTTTTACCCAGGCAAAACACGATCAGCAGCAGTCACCTTTTGCTTATCTGCTGAAACCGAAAGCCGGTGGTCTGGCCTTCGCCATTCAGGCATTGGGCGATAAATTCAGCGCTCTGACTAACGTTACCATTTACTACCCGGATGGCATTCCAACCTTCTGGGACATGATGTGTGGCGCTTTTAAGCGCTGCGTTGTGCGGGTACAGGAGCAGGCCATTCCTGCTGAATTTGCCCACGGTGATTACCAGAACGATCCGCAGCTGAAAAAAGCTGTACAGGATTGGGTGACTGAGATCTGGGAAAACAAAGACCAACAAATGGCTGAGCTGGATAAGCAATACCACAGCTGAGTTCCTCAGCTTTCTTCTGCAAGCGGCCCTTTACAACCCGCTTTTCAGACTTTTATAACCGGGCGCTGCCTGCAGCGTCCGGAAATTAATGCCTCTCCTTTTACCTCATGGCTTTGGTTTCAGGGTGAAATCAGTTATTCGCCGTTAACAGATCCTTCATTCCCTGCAACCAGCTCAGCTTCTGATCTTTACGATATGGGCTGGCGAACCGGTACCAGGGATATTCCAGCGCCAGTCCCTGACAACGCCGTACCTGTTGCAGGCACAACTGCGCATGATTTTTCAGCACCGCATTCGAGCCCCATGCAACAAGACGAACACCCGCCTTCAACAGCTTCTGCATTTCACGTTTTCTTAGTGGGTGCAGCAGCGAGTCAGGATGAGTGCCATCCAGCTCACCGACCAGGCGGAATAATTGCGCAAAGGACTGACTGTTGGCGTCACACAGATCCGATAGATTAATCAGCCGCAGATGACGCCAACCCATTTCCCGCATCAGCCGCATTAACTGATATTGGGTATTATCCGGATTCAGCTTTTGCAGCCTGGTTTGTTGTAACCTGTTTTGTTGTAGCCTGGTTTGTTGTAACGAGAGCAAACCAGCATGCTCAGTTTCGGGGAAATCAGCGCCGGTTAACGGCTCAGCAAGACGGGCACTGCCCGGATTCATCAGAATGGCGACGGCATCCGGCGTGGACAGATCATCGCCCTTTTCTGCCGTAACCCGATAAATTTCTGCCCGGCGGCGACAGAGGAACGTTTGCTGTTGAATACGCAGACGGTAGAACTCGCCTACTACGGCAAAGTCCTGTTTCAGGGTTTCTGCGTATTCAAAATCCATCATAAATATCAGTCGCGGAAATAGTCAGCGATCCACTGATACAGAGTATCACTGCTGAAGTCGCTGGTCTGAATCGCCTGATAATCGTCGCCCGGGTCCTGATCGGTAAAGGTGTACTGGTACTGAATAATGCCCGCATGTTCATCATGCAGTACGATCAGAATGCGTTTTTTGCTGCGCAGGCAATCGACACTCATAACATCCGCCGGAATACCCATTTTGCGCATGCCCTGCATCACACCGATGACCGGGTTAATGTCGGCAAAATCCTGCTGAATACGGGCGTGAGCATCGCTGGCAATTTCCGTCAGTGATAACAGTGCCGGATTAGCGTTGGTCAGTTGAGTCATAACAGCATGTTCTCCTTATTTTTCGCATAAAAAACGGGAGCCAGAGCTCCCGTTCTTTCAGCATGATAAAACCAGCAGCTTATTCAGCTTTAGGTTTTTCACGCAGCTTGATGTGCAGATCACGCAGCTGTGCGGTACTTACCACACCCGGTGCCTGAGTCATCACACAGGCTGCCGACTGAGTTTTCGGGAAGGCAATCACTTCACGAATAGAGTTAGCGCCAGTCATCAGCATGATCAGACGATCCAGACCGAATGCCAGACCACCGTGTGGTGGCGCACCGAATTTCAGTGCATCCAGCAGGAAGCCGAATTTTTCACGCTGTTCTTCTTCAGAAATACCCAGCACTTCGAATACAGTTTCCTGCATAGACTGATCGTGAATACGGATAGAACCGCCACCCAGTTCCACACCGTTCAGTACCATGTCATAGGCACGTGACAGAGCTTCCAGCGGGTTGGCTTTCAGTTCTTCCGGTGAGCAGCTTGGTGCTGTGAACGGATGGTGCAGAGCAGAAATGGAACCGTCGTCGTTCTCTTCGAACATCGGGAAATCAACAACCCACAGAGCAGCCCATTCGCTGGTGTACATGTTCAGGTCTTCAGCGACTTTGCAACGCAGTGCGCCCAGTGCTTCACAAACCACTTTGGTTTTGTCTGCGCCGAAGAACACGATGTCGCCGTTTTTCGCGTCGAGTTTTTCCATGATCTTCATGGTGTTGTCGTCGCCGATAAACTTGATGATCGGAGACTGCAGACCTTCAACGCCTTTTTCCAGTTCGTTGACTTTGATCCATGCCAGACCTTTGGCGCCGTAGATCCCAACAAACTTGGTGTATTCGTCGATCTGTTTACGTGACAGCTCAGCGCCGCCCGGTACTTTCAGTGCAGCAACGCGGCACTTAGGATCTTTTGCCGGAGCAGCAAATACTTTGAAATCGATATCCTGCAGGAATTCTTCAACGTCGACGATTTCCATCGGGATACGCATATCCGGCTTATCAGAACCGTATTTGCTCATGGCTTCAGAGAACGGCATGCGCGGGAAGTCACCAAGGTCCACGCCCAGTTCTTTCTGGAAGATGCCTTTGATCATGTCTTGAGTCAGACCCATGATCTGTTCTTCGTCGATGAAAGAGGCCTCGATATCAATCTGAGTAAACTCAGGCTGACGGTCGGCACGC
>NZ_DJIO01000142.1:0-11276 GCF_002433655.1 Thalassolituus sp. UBA6592
GGTATCAACCAGCAGTGTTTCAGTCTCACCAATCACCAGCGTCGCGTTGACGTGGAAGCTGTTGGCACCGGCATTGTAGACATCAAAGGTCAGCGGCTTGTTTTCTTCGGCGCTGGCGTTAACTGAGCTGAGGCTGATGGCGGTAGCGGCTAACAGGGTAGCGGCCTGTTTTCCGAAGCGGGTGACGGTAGTGCGCAGGGTAGGTTTCATGTTGTTCTCCATTATGTCGGGTTATTCCTTGGCAGAGGAATGTTATTGAGCAGATGGGAGCATTATGCGTATTGATTAGTAATGGAAAAATATCAAATAATAGGCATCATTATTTCATAATCCGAGCACGTTGATGTATGGACCGTATCCTGGCTGCCAGAGTCTTTGTTGATCTGGCGTACTCCGGCAGCTTTACCCGCACCGCAGACCGGCTGGATATGTCGCGGCCTATGGTTACCCGTCATCTGGAGGCCATGGAAAGCTGGCTGCAGACCCGGTTGTTTCATCGCACCACACGTAAAATCTCGCTGACGACGGCCGGAGCGGAATGCCTGGCTGAGGTCGAAGAGTGGTTGCAGCAGGCAGAGAAGCTAGAGCAGATGCATGTCGATCATCAGGAACCGTCCGGACAGATCCGGCTGGCGACCAGCATGTCGTTTGGATTTACCCAACTGGTGCCGGCGCTGCGTGGCTTTATGCAGCGCTATCCGCGGGTTTTGGTCGATCTGGAGCTGCAGGATACGGTGACTGACCTGACCGCTCAGCGCATCGACCTGGCACTGCGCTTTGCCAGTAATCCGGACCCGTCCCTTATTGGCAAGCCTATTGCCCTGTGTGAGTCTGTGCTGGTGGCGTCACCTGAGTATCTTAAACGCCGTGGGGTGCCTCAGGAACCGGAAGATCTGCAACAGCACGACTGCCTTGGTTACCGTAATTTCGGTCGTCATGTGTGGAATCTGCATCACGATACGCTGGGTAACCGGGCGGTGGATATGCATTGTCGCCTGACGGCCAATGAAGTGACGGCGTTAATGACTGCCGCTGAACTGGGAATGGGCATTGCTCTGCAGCCAACCTACATGGTCAGCAAATTACTGCAGAGTGGCGCGCTGGTGACGGTGTTACCACAATGGCGTCCGGAAGATCTTAAAATTTATGTCCTGTACGCCTCGCGCAAACACCAGTCAAAGGCTGTGCGGACACTGATTGATTATCTCGATGACTGGTTTAAACAGAATCCCTGGTGAGTTGGACTGACAGAGGAAAAATATTGTGGAATTACCGATTTATCAGATCGACGCCTTTACTGATAACGTGTTCGGTGGAAATCCGGCAGCCATCTGTCCATTAGAACAATGGCTGCCGGCAGAGGTTATGCAACGCATCGCTATGGAAAATTCCGTCGCCGAGACAGCATTCTTTGTGCGCGAGGGTGAGGGTTTTGCCATCCGCTGGTTTACCCCGGAAATTGAAATGGATCTGTGCGGACATGCCACGCTGGCTGCGGCGCATGTGATCAAGCGGTATATACATGCAGAGCTGAATGTTATCAGTTTTCACTCTGCCAGCGGTGAATTACAGGTAAGCATCGACGGTGATCTGCTGACACTGAATCTGCCTTCGCGGCCGCCGGTTATCAGCGATATTCCGCAGGTTATTCTGGATGCGTTTGAACAGGCGCCGGTGGAGATTCTCAAATCCCGCGATTACATTCTTGTTTTCAATGATGAAGATATTATCCGCCATATCGAACCGGACCAGACATTATTAAATACCATTAATCTGGACCCTGGCGGCATTGTAGTGACAGCCAGGGGACGTGATGTTAAGGGGAAAGATAAGAAGGGACATGACGTGGATTTTGTATCCCGCTTTTTTACCCCCCAGGCAAGTGTCTTTGAAGATCCGGTGACCGGATCCGCACACTGTTCGTTAATTCCTTACTGGAGCAGAAAACTCGGTAAAAAACAGCTGATCGCCAAACAGTTATCAGCCAGGGGAGGGGATCTTTATTGTGAGGACCTGGGCAAGCGGGTAACGGTATCCGGTAAAGCCATCACCTATATGCAGGGCACGGTTTTTATCTGAGGATTATTGTCTGAATCTGCTTCTTCGGGCAGCTATCAGCTTTCTTCGACAGTCACTTTCGGAATAGTCAGGCGGAAGGCCGCCCCTTCGCTGGTATCTTCCACCTGAATATCGCCGTGCAGGCGCTGGTGCACGATGTTATACACCAGATGCATGCCAAGCCCGGTGCCGCCCTGACCACGCTTAGTGGTATAGAAGGGCTCAAAAATCTTCTGCTTCGCTTCATCATTCAGGCCTTTGCCGTTATCGGAATAGCGGATAATGATGTCGCCTTTGGCTTCCGCAGCCTGAATTCGGATCAGGCCATCGTCGCGATGTTCGAAGCCGTGCAGCAGCGAATTCATAATCAGGTTGGTGATGATCTGGCTGATGGCACCGGCGTAGGTTTCCATCCACAGACTGTCGGCACAATCAATTTCCACTTTATGGCGGTTCTGTTTGAACTTGGGCGACAGAGTTTCCTGAATTTCTTTCAGATAGTCATTAAGAACAAAACGGCGGATATGTTCGCCGGTCTGGTCTTCCGATACCTGTTTAAAGCTTTTGATCAGGTGGGCGGCGCGCTGCAGGTTTTTATCCAGAATGGAGAGGCTTTCATCCAGCATACCCATAAAATCGGCAAAGTCCTGGCGCTTCATCGAACCCGCTTCATAGGCTTCGCGGACTGTCTGATAGTTGTCGTTGATGTACGACTGAATGGTAATGCACAAACCCAGCGGCGTATTAATTTCATGGGCGATACCAGCCACCATACCACCAAGAGAAGACAGCTTTTCTGCTTCAATCAGTTTGGTCTGGGTGGCATTCAGCTGATCCAGTGCATGATTCAGTTCATCGACGGTGCGTTGCAGATTGTGCGTACGCTCGTTTACCCGGTCTTCCAGCTCAAGGTTGATGGTACGCAACTGTTGCTGGGCCTGATTCTTTTGCAGCAGCTCAGTATTCATCTGTTCGCCCAGCGCGTTAAACGCCCGGGTCAGCTGATCGATTTCATCCTCACTGCCGCTTTCGCGCAGGCTTAGAGCAGAAAAATTAGTGCTGGTCCGTACTTTAACTTCGTCTGCCAGCTGACGAATTCTGCGGTTAACCAGCGTGTGTACGATAAACCCCAGCAGCGTGGCCAGCAGCATCAGGCTGATAAGCTGCACAAACATGCCGGACACGGCGGCATCCCAGGCGCGCTGAATAACCAGACTGCGGTTAAAGGCAATTTCCAGAATACCGATCTGTTTGTTATTAAAGGTGAGGGTAATGGTCTGAATTTCTGAATGGTGTGGGCGCACACCCTGTTCCACATTCATGTTCAGCTGATCCGTGACTCGCACGTAGTTGACGGCCTCCAGATTCATAATGCCTTTGATCTGGGAGCGGATCTGAATTTCGTCGTAAAACCACAGGCTGGAGCCCAGTGATTGGGAGTAACTGTTGCGGATGTCCTGCAGACGATGCTCGAATTCGCGGGTTTCTCTGTGGTAGTTCCAGCCGCCGACAATGGCGGAGAGCAGCAGGGATAGCGCCACGGACGCCGCCGCAAAATAGAGAATGACCCGCCAGAGGATAGAGCGGCGGGGCTTGTTTAAATTCCCGGTCAGATCATCAGTCTGATTATCCATAAATCCCTTGTCTGTGAGTCTGTCTGGCAGCCCTGTGCCGCTTGTGTTGTACAGGGCGGCGTTGTACTGGTCGCTGTATTGGTCGTCGTACGGGTCTGCGCAGAGATAAGGCTTATGTAGTTTAGCAGAGAAGCGATCCGGGGGAATATAAAGCTGGTTAATAAAACAACAATGACGCGCTTTGGCGCCAGAACAAAAAAAGCCCGCGTTGCCGCGGGCTGAAAACACAGACAGACCAGAAGGGAATCAGTCGTGCTGTTTATGGAAAGCGGCGTAATACAGCAGGGGGATGATCACCAGCGTCAGCATGGTCGAGACGAAAATGCCGAAGATCAGCGAAATCGCCAGACCATTAAAGATCGGGTCATCGAGAATAAAGAACGCTCCGATCATGGCCGCCACGGCGGTTAATACAATGGGGCGTGCGCGCACGGCAGCAGCGACGATCACCGCATCGGCAAAGGCCATACCTTCTGCACTTTTCTGGTTGATGAAATCGACAAGCAGAATCGAGTTACGCACGATAATGCCGGCCAGTGCGATCATGCCGATCATGGAAGTGGCAGTGAACTGCGCGCCAAACAGGGCGTGGCCCGGCATAACACCAATCACGGTCAGTGGAATCGGTGCCATAATAATCAGCGGCACCAGATAGGAGCGGAACTGACCGACAACAAGAAGATAAATCAGGATCATACCGACGCCGTAAGCGATACCCATGTCACGGAAGGTTTCATAAGTAATCTGCCATTCACCATCCCACTTCATGCTGATGTCGTCAGCCAGGGCCGGTTGCTGGATATACCACTGTTCCCAGTTCAGGCCGGCATCTTCCATGCCGAAGGCAATGCTGAACAGGCCATACAACGGACTGTCCAGTTCACCGGCCATATCGGCGGTGACAAATACCACTGGCTGCAGGTTTTTGTGATAAATGTTTTTCTCGATGGTGCTTTTACGCACGTGCACCAGATCCGCCAGAGGAACAAAGGCCCCGGTTTGCGAGCGGACTTTCATCACCATCAGCTGGTTCAGATCGACTTTATCGCCTTCTGCCAGTTCCAGACGAATCGGCAGCGGATATTTATTGTGCTCAGTGTGCAGGTAGCTGACATCTTCACCGCCCAGTGCGGTATTGATCGCCTGCACTATGCTGCTCTGGGCAACCCCCAGCATGGCTGCGCGCTGGCGGTCGATATCCAGCAGCCATTTTTCCTGATCGGCCTCCACATAGTCATCGACGTCGACGATATCCGCGGTGTTCTCAAACAGTGAGCGCAGTTCTTTTGCCGCTTTGATCTGACGGTCGTAATCCGGACCGTAGACTTCCGCGACAATCGGTGCCATTACCGGCGGACCCGGTGGAACTTCGACGATTTTGACGTTAGCGTTCATCGCCAGGCCGATTTTCTGCAGCGGTTCACGCACTGACAGCGCAATATCGTGAGACTGGCGGTCACGTTCATGTTTATCTACCAGATTGACCTGAATATCGCCCTGATTCGGATAAGCGCGCATATAGTATTGGCGCACCAGACCGTTAAAGTTGATCGGTGAAGCGGTGCCGGCGTACAGCTGTACGTCTTTAATTTCCGGCACTTTCATCAGTTCATCCGACAGTTCTTCCATAACCCGCAGCGTTTGCTCAACTGGTGTGCCTTCCGGCATGTCGACCATCACCTGGAATTCCGATTTATTGTCGAACGGCAGCATTTTCATCACCACCAGTTCAAACGCCGGCAGGGCGACAGCGAGGAAAATCAGACCTGTGATGGCAGCAAACAGCAGCACGCGTTTTTTCGCAGCATGAGCACCAACCGTAAACGGACGCATCAGCTTATTGAAGAAGTTGTACAGCTTACCCTGACGCGGGTCCGGCTCTTCATGGCTGTGGGCACCGGCGGATACGGTTTTATTCAGCAGCTTGTAGGATAACCATGGGGTCACAACAAAGGCGACGGCCAGTGAAATCAGCATACCGGTGGAGGCATTGATCGGAATCGGGCTCATATATGGCCCCATAAGACCGGACACAAAGGCCATTGGCATCAGTGCGGCGATCACGGTAAAGGTTGCCAGAATGGTTGGACCGCCCACTTCATCGACGGCCACCGGAATCACTTCCAGCAGTTTCTTGCCGCCCATGTGCAGGTGTCGGTGGATGTTTTCCACTACCACAATGGCGTCATCGACCAGAATACCGATGGAGAAAATCAGCGCGAAAAGAGAGACGCGGTTGAGGGTAAAGCCCCACACCCAGCTGGCAAATAAGGTGATCGCCAGAGTAATAAAAATTGCACCACCTACAATGATGGCTTCGCGCCAGCTCATGGTTGCCAGTACCAGCACGACCACCGCAGCCGTGGCAAACAGCAGTTTGGCGATCAGTTTGTCGGATTTATCTTTGGCGGTAATGCCGTAATCACGGGTAACTTCGGCTTTGACGCCAGCGGGAATCAGGCGGTTGTGCAGTTTTTCCAGACGCTCGTCGATAGCCTGAGTGATATCAATGGCATTCATACCCGGCTGTTTGGCAATGGCCAGAGTCACCGCAGGCGAGGAGGTGGCTTCGCCCAGATCGCGGGTAAATACCGCCTGATCCGGAACATCCGCCATTCGCGAAATAGTCGCGACATCGGATAAGTACACTAGTCCGCCGGCTGATTTACCGACGATCAGCTGTTGCAGTTCTGCGGTGTTCTGCAGGAAATTACCGGCCTGAATCTGAATGACTTCGTTATCCTGAATCAGCGGCTGGCGATAGCCACCGGCATTAGCGCTCATCAGGGCGTTGCGCACATCATCAAAGGCCAGGCCGTGGCCATTCATGCGTGCCGGGTCCAGGCGTACCTGCACCACGTCGTTGTGACCGCCGATGGTGTAGATGTCGCGGGTGCCGGGAATACGTTTCAGCTCGACTTCCAGAGCGTGGGCCACCTGAGTCAGGCTTTCGGTGGTTATCTCCGGGTTTTCTGCCGACAGCGTAATGGCCATGATCGGCACATCATCAATGCCCATCGGCTTGATAATGGGGTCAGAGACACCAAGATTCTGCGGAAACCAGTCTTTGTTGCTGTGCACCTGGTTGTACAGATTGAGAATGGCTTCTTCACGCGGAATACCCACTTCAAAGGCCACTGTCAGGACCGACTGGCCAGGCTGGCTGATGGAGAAAATGTCGTCCACGCCTTTGATTTCAGACAGCACCTGTTCGGCCGGAATCGACACCAGCTGTTCCACTTCACGGGCACTGGCGCCGGGAAAGCCGATGTAAACGTTGGCGAAGGTCACGTCAATCTGAGGCTCTTCCTCTTTTGGGGTGACCATGATGGCAAAGAAGCCCAGCAGCAGACCGACTAAGGCCAGCAGCGGAGTAATCGCCGAATTCTGAAAGGCGTGCGCTATTTTACCGGAGATACCAAGAGACATGCCTTACTCTCCTTTGCTGATATCGGCCAGTTGGGCAAGGGCGTCAGTGACTACCTGATCACCGGCGCTGAGGCCGGACAGGATTTCAACCTGGCCGTCATACTGATTGCCGGTACGTACCTGACGCAGCTCCGGTTGACCGTCATCGAGGACGTAAACGGATGTCAGTTCTGAGCGCTTGAGCACGGCAGAGCGGGGCAGCAGAAGGACGCTGCGTTCACCGGTCTGGACGCGGATTTTGGTCCACTGGCCCGGGTACAGCAGGCTGTCGTCAGCACCTTTGGTTCCGGCTGCCAGGTTCGCGCGCAGGCGCACGCTGTGATGGGTGGCATCGGCAAACGGGTAGAGCACAACGCTTTCCGGAGCGACTGACTGTTCACCAATACGCACGGAAATCTGGCTGGCATCGCGATACTGGCTGGCAATACGCTGCGGTGCATCAGCAACCGCGCGCAGTTTTTCCAGCGACATGCCGGTCATCAGGGCCTGACCCGGATTCACCAGTTCACCCAGCTCCACCTGACGGCTTTTAACCAAACCAGAATAAGGGGCGCGGACTTTGGTGTAGGCTACCTGCTCTTTCGCCTGGGTCAGTGCCGCTTCTGCGGCCTTCACAGCAGCGGCAGCACTTTTTGCCTGAGCTGTGGTGCTGTCCATTTCGCCCTGGGACAGTGTCCCTTGTTTAAACAAACGGGTATTACGCTGCAGAATCACCTGTGCGTCTTCATTCTGTGCGCGGGCCTGAGCCAGATTAGCGTTGGCCTGTTGCAGCTGGGCCTGTTGCTGGGTGTCGTCAATTTCGATTAACAGCGCGCCTTGTTCGACCTGATCGTTGACGTCGTAGTAAACCGCCTTGATAGCACCACTGGTCTGAGCCGAAATCGTACTTTCATTGACTGCTTCCAGTGTGGCTTCCAGATCGAAGTACACCGGCACAGTGACGGGTTTCAGGCTGATGGATTCTGCTGCCAGAGCCGGCAGAGCGGCGGCCAGCAGACTGATCTGCAGTGCGCCTTTTATACAAGAGCGTATGTTTGGGCGAAAGGAAGAGCGCAGAGTACGCAGGGGATGTGTATGACGGGACATGGACGATTCCTCTTCGAAAGTGGGCTGCCAAACGCGCATTAACCGCAAAGCTTATTTAATATTACTGTATTAGAATATACTAATATGGCAATTGCAAGCGCAGGTTTGTCAGGCTCAGAATCCTTCTCAGCAGTATAGAAGAGATCGTTTTAAGTGGGATTGAGCGGGGGCAGTTGGGGTAAGCAGGCAGAGTTCGCTGAATTGCACCGGGAGAGTTTATTGCTCCGGGCGCGGGTTACAGGCCGCGCCGGGAGCGGCTAAGGTACAGGCAACCGTGCTTGTCAGGCGTCAGACCAGGGTTGCTTCCAGCTTTGCGGCAGCTCAGGCCACTTTCCGCTCTGGGGCAGAGCTGTCAGCTGATGCAGGCCATCTTCGTCCTGCCATTGCAGGGCAAACGCGTGCAGATAGGTGCGGTCGGCGGGGCTGCCACCATAGCGGCTGTCGCCTTCGATGGGGCTGCCGAGGCTTTTCAGCGCTACCCGCAGCTGATGTGTTTTACCGGTTTTTGGCATCAGCAAAAACAGGCGGCGGCCTGATGCTTCGTCTAAATGGGTGATGAAGCGGGTAATGGCGGGGTTTTCCAGCGTGCGCTTAAGCAGCCAGCTGCCATTACGCCCTTTGGCCATATCGCCTTTAATCCAGCCCTGTTTTTTCGCGGGTTTGGCCGTGCTCAGAGCGATATAAAATTTCTGAATCCGGTGTTCGGCAAACAGTTTGCTGAGCCGTGCCGCGGCAGCGCTGGTTTTGGCCATCAGTAGCAGGCCGGAGGTGACTTTATCGAGCCGGTGTACCGGGAAAAGCTCATGACCAAGCTGTTGGCTGGCCAGCACTACGATGCCGGCTTCGCCGTCTTCACTGTGCATATTAATACCGGCGGGCTTATACAGCGCCAGCCAGTCGCCGGCGTCATGCACGACATCCAGCAGCATATTCGGAAGGCGGGCGCTGCTCACTCAGTAGGATTCCTGCTCCATAATTTCCAGCAGACGACGCACCAGCGCTTCAAACAGCTGGGCTTCTTCGTTATCGGCGGAGGCGTTGAGACTGTACATCAGGCGTTCAATTTCAGCCCGGGACATATAACGCACAGCAACTGGGGTGGTCATGATAATTCCTTTGTTCTTCGTGCAGATCAGAAGCGATAGCTGAGCAGCAGGCTCTGGGTGGTGTAATCACCGTCTTTCAGACCTGCGCGGTCATTTTCTTTGTTGTAATCCTGATTGTCGTGCCAGCCAAAGGCGAAATCCAGTGTCACGGCACGGAACTGATAACCGGCACCCAGTTGCCAGCCCCAGCCGTTGAATACTTTGTAGCGCTCAGATGAACCACGCGGCACCTGCATTTTTTCATAGTGCCAGGTCGGGCCTGTGTAAATACGCGGGCCTTCTTTAGCCAGTCCCCAGCCCCACATTAATTGGGTTTCGCCACCCTGCAGTTTCAGTCCGTCTTCGCCATTGACGCGGTAGAGAATAAAACGCGATGCGGCGACGTTGCTTTGCGGAAATTCGGCAAATACGGAAAATCCAGGCTGGTCACTGTCTGGCATGTATTGCGGAGCATTGCTCAGGTCCGCTGCATAGCCGCCAACGCCGACGCGGAAATTGGTAAATTCTTCTTCTGCTGCATGGCTGGCCGCTGCTGTCAGCAGGAGACTTGCTGTTATTACTTTTAGCAGAGACATCAGGGTCGCCTTGTGGTTGTTCAGGGGCTTTGAGGCTGCTGTTGCAGGCCATCAGTTCGGGGCTGCTATTGCAGACTATCAGGGCGCAAAGGCTATCCCAGCCCTCTGGCGATGGCAAGCCGCGCAGGTCTTCTATACTGAGTGTTCGCAAAACATGAAAATTCAGGGGATGTAATGACGACCAACCATGATCAGCGCTCAGCCGGACAGATAAATCAGTGGTGCGCTGACAGCGCGCAGTCCGTGACTTTTGCCTGGCAACTGTTCCCCGCCAGTCGGGGCAGAGGGTTTATGCTGGCGTTGCTGGTGGGCGTTCTGTTAGCCATCACGACTGCCGGCCATGCATGGGCCGAGGATCACTTTTTTCGTGTGCCATCGGATCCGGTGCAGGAAGCGAAAGACAATTTTGCTGCCGGTAAGTATGAATTTGCCACCATTCAGTTTCCTGACCATCAGGAAATGCCGGGTATGAAAGATGAACAGCAGCAGGTGATCGCCACGCAATACAGTGCTCAGCCGCTGAATTACCGCTGGAAAACATACAGCAATGTTGAAGATGATCCTCAGCGTCTGCTGAATATGCGCCGCTATGCCAACCGTTACAATCTGATGCTGTGGAAGCTGCTCAACACAAAAAAACAGGATGATACATTCCGTTATCGCTACTGAGCGCGGTACCATGCCTTTTTACAGCCGTCGTCGGTTCTGATGGCGGCTGACTGACCCCCTTGGTTTTATGCAGAACTCTGCGCTGGAGTATCCATTGCAATGTCGTCTGGGCTGCGGTGCCTGTTGTATTGCACCGTCTATTTCATCACCCATTCCCGGTATGCCTGAAGGTAAGCCTGCAGGTGTGCGCTGCGTGCAACTGGATGAGGACAATCTGTGCCGGCTGTTTGGCCAGCCAGAGCGGCCGAAAGTCTGCGGTGATTTTGCTGCGGAGCCACAGGTATGTGGCAGTAGTAGTGAACAAGCTATTATGATTATGACTGACCTGGAGCAGCTTACTTCCCCTCAGAAGTAGCCAAGCCGCAGAAGTAGCAGATCCGCAAAAATAGCAGATTTTCAGCAGCCGCAAAGCGGAGCAGTGAACTGCAGGAGTTGGTGTCTGCAGTCGTGTGTTCTGCTTTGTGATGAATTTTTCTGGCAAATAGAAAGTTCAGGCAGATACAAGCGCGTCTTTTCAGACAAATAAAAAGTTCAGACAAATAAAAAGCGCGTATTTTCAGGCAAATAAAAAGCGCGTCAGTGCCATTGCTGTCCCACAAATTTCTATTCAAGCATTTTCGAAAAATGTCAGGTCCCTTGTCCTCATAGAGGGGACTTCCGAAACGTCGGACCGCCCCGCTCGCTGGACGGGCTACCTCCCCGCTTCGCGCTTTCTGGCT
>NZ_DJIO01000018.1:0-4377 GCF_002433655.1 Thalassolituus sp. UBA6592
CGGAAAACTTCCTGCATGGCCGGTGCTTCACCAATGATTTCGTGTTCTTCTTCGGATTCGACACTTTCCGGAGCGGCTGCGTTCAGCTCTTCAAAATGCGCAATGGCACGCTGAATTAAATTAACCGCCTCATCAACGTCGAATGGCTTTGGCAGATACTCGAAAGCACCCTGTTGATAAGAGGATACCGCGCTTTCCAGATCGGAGTGCGCTGTCATAATAATGACCGGCAGATCCGGATGGGATTCATGGGCGTGACGCAACAGAGTCAGACCATCCATACCTGGCATGCGGATGTCGGAAATAATGGCATCCGGGTGTTCACGCTTAAGGGCAGACAGAGCCGGCTCCGCCTGTTCAAAAACGCGTGTGCGGATATTCGCCTGTTCAAGGGCTTTCTCCAGCACCCAGCGAATGGATTTGTCGTCATCAATAATCCAGACTGTGCTCATAATTATTCCAGCGGTAAATAAATTGAAAAAGTGGTTTTACCAGGGTCACTGGTGAATTCGATAATGCCGTTCTTCTGATTGATAATGGACTGCGAAATAGACAGACCCAGACCTGTACCTTCGGCGCGGCCACTGACCATGGGATAAAACAGGTTTTCCCTGAGGGCGGAGGCAATTCCCGGGCCGTTATCGGTTATATCAATCTGGGCAACCAAACGATGGCGGTGGTGACCGATGGTAAACTGGCGAACGGTTCGGGTACGCAGCTGCAGAGTTGGTTGCTCGACCGGCGGCTGAGCTTCAACCATCGCCTGCATCGCATTACGGCAGATGTTCAGCAGTGCCTGAATAAGCTGACCTTTGTCCGCTTCCAGTTCCGGAATCGAAGGATCGTAATCGCGCTCTATGATGATCTGCCCTTGAGATTCAACTTCAATCAATTGGCAGACGCGTTCAAGAACTTCGTGAACGTTGACCTGTTCCTGCTTGGGAATCTGGCGCGGACCTAACAGGCGGTCAACCAGATCGCGCAGGCGGTCAGCTTCTTCGATAATAATGTTGGTATATTCTTTCAGTTCCGCCGATGGTAGCTCCCGCTCCAGCAATTGTGCTGAACCACGGATACCACCCAATGGATTCTTAATTTCATGCGCCAGGCCACGTACCAGAGAGCGTGTGGTTTCCTGCTTGGCGATAAGCTGTTCTTCACGACTGATACGCATCAGTCGATCACGGCCCTGTAATTCAATCAGCAGAGATGGCAGACGGGTCTCCGGATGCGCTACCGGACTGACGCTGTAGTCCATGGTGATGTGCTGTTGATTGTGCAGCTGAATCAGGGCTTCACGCTTGGTGTAGGAGTGGCCGGTAATGACCGATTGCTCCAGCGCCTCGGTGGCTTCACTTGATTCGTAAGCAAGATCATAGAAAGGCACACCCAGACAGCGTTTGCCGCTCATTTCGAGCAGTGCTTCTGCTGCCGGATTGACGTACAGAACGATAAGATCCGCATCCAGTAACAGAACACCGGTATTCAGGTGTTCAAGAAGACGTTGATTAATAATCGCGCTGGCCAGCATTCAATTCTCCGCTTGCTGCCGGGTGCCGGGAATTCCGGTTGGCCTGTGGCTAAAGATAATAGACAGCCATGATCAGCAAAAACTGAGCCATTATTTTGTGATGCACAATATTAGCGCTGACTGCGGTAGTGAGTGGCACCAAAGAGAACACTCGAACGGTACCATGGTTTTTAGTTGACCATAAATGGTGCAAAAAGAAAATAAAGCGATCCAAGTTGGTGCTTTGTGGTGTTTTGGCGGGCTTTTACGCTGGGCTATCGCTATTCGGGCGGCAGCGGGCTGTACTGAAACAGGTCAGCCGCCGCGGTTGAGAGTAGAAGCCCGCTGAACATAAAGCGTCACCGGGTTACTGCTGATAAGGACTTTGCCTTTACTGTCACGTACCTGCATCTGCAGCTGGTGTTCCCCGCGGTTCAGGTTCTGCAGGGCAAAGTTGCTTTGCCGTCCTTCAGCGATCACAGCGCCGTTGTCGAGCATGACGATGGTGTCCTGTTCCCGCAGCGCCGGGCTCAGTACGGCAGACACCTGAACGTTGCCGGCGTAGCCGGATTGCAGATGATCCTCGTTGCGCGGCGTCACTATGCTGAGGCTGGTATAAGAAAAAACAGGTTCAGGTGGCTTTACTTCTTCTTTCGGCGGAACGTTGAAGGCAGGAACAATAGGGATTTCACGCACTTCGTGCTTTTTCGAGTTAGCGCTCGGCTTGTCGCTGAACACCACATTGCCGTTTTTATCACGGTATGTGTAAACCTCCGTCGCTGCAGCATTCGGCAACTGGCTTATGGTCAGTCCGGTGAGGATCAGGAGTGTGTGAATGCTTTGTTTCATAAAGACCAGCCTGGTGTTTTACCGTCAGAGATACAGATATACCATAACTGCATATCAGCCCATAAGCCTTATGACAGGGCAGTAAGCAGGAGTTCACAGAATTTATGATTGGTTTGATTCAGCGTGTCAGCGAGGCTCGCGTGGTGGTGGATGGCGAGACCGTTGGCGAAACAGGGCCGGGTATTCTGCTGTTGCTTGGCGTGCAGAAGGGCGATGATCAGTCCAAAGCCGATAAGCTGCTGCATAAGGTGCTTAATTACCGCATTTTTGCTGACGGGGAAGGACGGATGAACCGCAGTCTGGTCGATTGCGGTTATGAATTGCTGGTGGTGTCGCAATTTACTCTGGCGGCAGATACCGGCAAGGGTCTGCGCCCCGGATTTTCAGCAGCGGCTGCGCCAGCGGATGCCGAAGCTCTGTACGACTATTTCGCCGATTCTGCGGCACGGCAGGTAACGACTGCCCGGGGGCGCTTTGGCGCTGACATGAAAGTATCTCTGCTTAATGATGGGCCGGTGACCTTTCATCTTGAAGTCTGAAGGATTTGAAGGGTCTGGCGGATACTGATATCCGCATGATTTACAGGCATCTTTTGCGGCATTTACCGGTGAAAAGGACGGCTCCGCTGGCATATCTGGCTTTCGGAGCCAGACTTTAACAGATACATGCCGACAGAGGTCTGGCTTATGCTGACCATCGTTTACGACATTGAATTTGTGCTCAGTGAGCAGCATCAGCGCTTCGTTGTTCCTCTTGAACCAGGCGCTCTGTGCGGGCCTGAGGCTGAGCCTGACCCGCAACCTGAGTGGTTGTCGCTGGCTTACCAGCGCTGTGCCGACTGCCCTTTGGAGCGGCAGGGCGGTACCTGTCCGGCGGCGCTCAGCCTGTATCCGCTGGTGAAGGCTTTCTCCAGTGTGGTATCCCACGAGCCGGTCACTTTAAGAGTTCAGTTCGGCGAACGCAGATTAACCATGCCAGCGACGGCACAGCAGGCGATTGGTTCGCTGGCGGGCCTGTTGCTGGCCACCAGTGGCTGTCCGCATCTGGCCTTTCTGCGTCCGCTGGCCCGCTACCATGTGCCCCTTGCGGGCATGGAAGAAACGCACCTGCGGGCACTGTCGTCTTATCTGGTGGGTCAGTACCTGCGCGAACGCTTTGGTCTGCAAACGGATTTTTCTGCTCATACACTGCAATACTGGTATGAACGGCTGGGCCGCCTTAATCAGTGTCTGGCCAATCGTCTGCGCCGGGCCACAGAGGAAGATTCGGTGGTGAATGCTGTGGTGCTTCTTGATATGCTTGCGAAAACTTTTTCTTTGTCGCTCGACGACATACCTGCGGATGTTCTTGCGGTTTATGAACCGTATCTGACCGATGCTGACGGACCCGGAGCGGGCTTCTGAATGCTGACGGAGCCGCGGGACTTCGCACATTTCATGCAGATATCAGCTCAACACAACGGGAAGAACATTGGATTACTCTTTACTCAAGCACAGTCATGCCGGTCTGGCGTACCTCACCATCCTGCTGTTTGTCGGCCGTTTTGTGCTGTTTTACTTCTATCCGGTTCTGCGTCGCAATAAGGTATTTAAAATTGTGCCGCACGTGCTCGATACGCTGTTGTTGGTGTTCGCTGTGCTGTTATGTATCCGGATTGCTCAATATCCGCTCACTGATAACTGGCTGACGGCGAAAGTGATTGGTCTGCTGGCCTACATCGCTTTTGCTGCGGTGGCTATCAAACGCGCCAGCCGGCGGGCCTTTTTTACCGCAGTGTTGTGTTACCTGTATGTGCTGGGGGTGGCGAAGAGCCATGATCCACTGTCCTGGCTGACTCTGTTTATCTGATGTTGCTGCCGGATAAGCCATCGGTCGGTGGCATTATCAGAGCAGAATAAAAAAAACCGGACAGTGTCCCACTGCTGCCCCACAAATTTCTATTCAAGCATTTTCGAAAAATGTCAGGCCCCTTGTCCTCATAGAGGGGCGTTACCCCTCTCGCCGGACGGGCTACCTCC
>NZ_DJIO01000076.1:0-8216 GCF_002433655.1 Thalassolituus sp. UBA6592
GTGATGGCCATCGGGTGGAACATTTTGCCTTCAACACCTTCGAGGGCAAAAATTGGCGCGTATACAGCGGTGATAATAAACACGCCGAACAAGGCCGGACGAATGACTTCCCGGGTAGCTTCAAACACCAGTTGCAGACGTTCTTTTAATGCAAGCGGGCCTGTCTGCTGACTAAGACGACGCAGGCAGTTTTCGACAATGATGATGGCACCATCGACCAGCAGACCAAAATCAAGCGCGCCCAGACTCATCAGGTTGGCGCTGACACGGGTCTGTACCATACCGGTAAAGGTCATCAGCATTGCCAGAGGAATAACCAGCGCGGTAAGGATGGCCGCGCGGATATTGCCCAGCATCAGGAACAAAATAACAATCACCAGCAAAGCACCTTCCACCAGATTGGTGGTGACGGTATTCAGGGTTTTCTCTACCAGTCCGGTGCGGTCGTAGGCAGCCGTTGCCACAATGCCTTCAGGCAGAGACGCATTAATCTCGGCCAGTTTTTTACCGACATTACTTGCCACTGTGCGGCTGTTTTCACCAACCAGCATAAACACGGTGCTCATCACCACTTCCCGGCCATTCTGGGTCGCGGCGCCGGTGCGCAGGCCGTGGCCAATGGTCACCTCGGCCACGTCGCTGATATGCACCGTTTTTCCATTGTCAGAGGTAATGGTAATTGCCGCTATATCGTCGGCCTGCATTGCCTGCCCCGGAATCCGCATCAGCCATTGCGCACCATTTCGCTCAACAAATCCGGCGCCACGGTTCTCATTATTAGCGCGGATAGCGGCCACAATATCGGCACTGCTGATGCCAGCGGACAGCATACGTTGCGGTTGCATCTGCACCACGACTTCACGCTCGTAACCACCGATGGGGTTCACTTCCACCACGCCCGGCACCTGCATCAGCTGCGGGCGGATAATCCAGTCGTGCACACTGCGCAAATCCATAGGCGTGATGGCAGCCCCATCGGCATTGACTGCGCCCGGCTCAGCATCAACGGTGAACATAAAGATTTCACCCAGACCAGTAGCGATAGGGCCCATTTCTGGTTGTAAGCCATAAGGCAGACGACCGCTGGCAGATGCCATGCGTTCGCCGACCAGCTGGCGGGCGAAATAAATATCGGTGTCATCGCTGAAAATAGCGATCACCTGCGACAGGCCGTAGCGCGATACCGAACGGGTGTATTCCAGCCCAGGTAATCCGGCCAGTGCGGTTTCCAGCGGATAAGTAATACGCTGTTCCACTTCCAGTGGGGTAAAGCCGGCGGCTTCGGTATTGATCATCACCTGTACGTTGGTAATGTCAGGCACGGCATCAATCGGCAGCCGGTTAAAATTCCACAGACCCAGAACAGCAACGATGGCGACAACGACCATCACCAGATTCCGCCGGGCAATGGCCAGTTTTATCAGTAAATCCAACATGGCGATTTCCCGTATCAGTGGTCGTGTGACGCGCCGGACTTCTCGATGTCGGCTTTGATGATGTAACTGTTTTCGCTGACGTATTCTGTGCCGGGCTCAAGACCACCGAGCACTTCAACCCACTCACCGGCGGCCTGGCCAAGTTCCAGCATGCGCACTTCGTATTCGTCCCCGACTTTGGCGTAAACCACGGTGAAGTCGCGAAACGCCTGTAAGCCAGAGCGTTTGACGGCCAGAGCTACGTCACGGGTTTCGGTTTCAATGCGGCCATTGATTTTCATACCAGCCGTCAGCAACCCCTCGGTGTTATCAAGGGTGGCCAGCCACAGACGTGACTGATCGGACTGAACAGAGGGGTAAGCATGTTTAAGCACAGCCTGAGCCTGCAATTCTGTGCCGGGTACCGTGATGGTGACGGGGGCTCCGGCTTTTACACGACTCCAGTCTTTCGGGTACACGGCAAGTTCAGCCTGCAATGTACGGTTGTCTTGCAGTGTCAGCAGAGTACGTCCTGCACTTTGTTCTCCGGCAGCGGCATAAATCCGGCTGACAATGCCTGAGGCTGGTGCGCGTACGCTGTAGCTTTTCAGGCTCTCGTTGCTGTCGATGGTAAGCAATTCGCTGCCTGCCTGAACCACCTGTCCTTCGCGTACGTGCACCTTGCGGATTTCGCCATCAAAACGCGCGCTGATATTGCGTTCACTACCCGGCACTGACGTCAGATTTCCCCAGACGGGGGTCTGAATATGCAGAGTGGCAGGCCCCGCGACTTCGGTGGTAATTCCCATGGCATCGGCAACCGGCGCGGCAATATTCGTACGTCCCTCAAAGTTGTCGTAACGCCACTGGTATTGCTGGCCAGCATGCTGAACCTGAATATCGACAATAAAAGAATGAGGCTCGTAAATTTCCATGTCGCCACGCAGGTAATCGCCTTCAGCGCGGAAACCGATATTATCGACGACGTCGCCAAGACGAATAAGACGTACGCTCAGCTGCACATCCTGTGGTGCAATTGGCTGGCCGGACAATGTGCTCCAGACCCGGAACTCCGGCGGTACACCGGTTTCGAAAATAGCCAGCTCCAGAGCAAAATCACCATCGCGCAGCATGCGTCCGCGGTGAGGTCCTTTCTCCGGTTCCGCTTCGGCTGTTTCCGCCGACTGGGCATAAACCATTTGTGTTGGCAGAGCGCTGCCTGCGAATAACGGCAAAGCCAGTAACAGGTGCGAAAATATTTTACGGGGTGTCATAACTTAGCCTCAGAAATAAATGGTCTGGCCGGTCAGGCGCTGTAATTCAATCCACTGCTGATGCAGTGCTTCCGCTTCGTCTAGTAAACGCTTGCGGGCATTCAGCCATTGCTGGCGGGTGTTATCCCACTGCACATAATCCAGCTGCCCGTTTTCATAGGCTTTAAGCGCCTGCTGACGACCGTTATTGAGAGTCGGCAGAATGGTTTCTGTCAGGGTATTGATAACGTGCTGGCTGTGTTCCAGTTCCATCAGCAGTGTGCGGGTTTGGATGGTCAGTTGTTGCAAATGCGCCTGTGCTGAAAGTGTCTTCTGTTCTTCACGGACATTGACCGAGCGCTGAAGAGCGGCGTAGCGCTGATTCGCGCCCAGTGGAATGCTGAACTGGGCGACCAGGGCATAGTCATCTGTATTTTCGAAACGGCGCACGCCTGCGCCAGCCGACCACGGGGTTACCGCTTCTTCACTCGCGAGTTTTCCTTCCGCACTGAACAGTTCTGCTTCCGCTTTTATCTGGTTCAGTGACGGGGTTTCCTGCAATTTGTTCATGGCAGCTTCGGCTTTTGCCAACGGCAGAAATGGCAGCAGGTTTCCCGCGGCATAAAGCTGGGTTTCTGCCGCTCCCCACTGCGCAGACAATCGCAGTGACGCCGACTGCAGCCGGTGCCCGAATTCTTCCACTGCCAACTCCTGCTCTGTCAAACGGGTACGTGCCAGTATCAGGTCGGTATTGGGGGCGCGACCGGCATTCACACGGCGCTGAATGATCGCCAGAATTTCTTTTTCATCGGCTAACGCTTCCTGTGCCAGTTGCAGCCGCTCCTGATCGGCGAGTAACGAAATAAAGAGTGTTGAAGTATGTGCGGTTATATCGGCTAGCTGCACTCGCTGTTTCGCTGTCAGTAAGCGCTGCTGAGCGGCTGCGTGTTCTGTTCTGGCGCTGATCTGATCACCTTCTAACAGCCAGCGGGCACTCAAGGTCGTCTGCATGGCATCGGTACCTTCATACTGGTCAGTACCGAATGCATCTTCGACGCTCAGTTCCAGCTGAGCAGGTTGCCGGCTTCCAGCCGCTTCTATTTCAGCCTGTATGCCCTGCTGCCGATAAGACCAGATGGCAATCTGTGGATGCCCCTTTAACGCCCGCTCGACGACTTCAGACAGCCTCACTGTATTTTCGGCGTAAGCGCTTTCGTAGAAGGGTATGAACAGGGTCAAGCATATTAAAAACCGATTGATAGTCGGTTTTTTGGATGCAGAAATAACGTGGTTAACAAGCTTCATTTCAGCTCCGTTAATGGACGAGGAAAATATCAAAAAAGTGGTGTAAAGCATCGGTGGCAGAAAGCACCGCTGTGGCTGTAAGCATAATAGCCAGTGGTAACAGGCTGAGTTTCAGAGCGGACGGACGAGATGGGGTAAGCAGCTCGCAGACCCGTTCGCGCAGCTGCTCTACAGCGACAAACGCTGCCTGATCTGGCTTGTTGAGGTGGTGGCGTAAGCGCGCGATTTTCACCAGCGTTTCTGCGATGTCGGCGGCTTCGGCGTTGCGGGTAACCCGGCGATCGGCGAGCTGCTCGGTCACTAATGTGAAGCAGTTCAGAATGGGGGTGCGAACAAAGCCTGGCAGTGGGCAAATAAACAGCATCAGTAACCAGCGACTCAGGTTATCGAACTGGCGGATATGCGCCTGCTCATGAGCAATGATGATTGCCTGCTGGTCTGGCGTTGTTTGATTGAGCAAACCTTGCGACAGGTAAATATCAGCGCGGAAATATCCGGCTGCCATGGCGACAACGTCGCGGGTCGGCAAAATGCGGATCGTGGAGCCGGAAGTCGCCACTGCCTGCTCACGCAGAAGTTTCAGTTGCTGCTTTACACGCCATTGCTGATACGCAAATTGCCCCATACGCAACGTCAGCCATAAACCGACCGCACTCAGAAACCAGCTGTGCCAGGCGCTGATCACAAACTCATCGGCATGGTGCCAGTGAATAAGTCCCAGAGCGCCATGCACTGTGTTGTGGTCGTCTGGTAAGGCGATTCCGCCCCCAACAAACAGCAACAGAGTCATTGTCCAGGGTAAAACGGCCCAGCTTAAAATGAGCCATTTTTGCTCCAACGGGTCAACACGGTTTTTTGCCCGGATAATCAGAGGAGCCGTTAATAACTGAAAGACAGCTGAGGCCAGTCCGAGCAATGCAGCCATGCTCAGCAGGTTCAGAATAAACCCCCAGCTTCCGCTGATCATGGCTGCAGTTTGCTCTTGCGACGGTGATTCTGAATCATAGCCTCCAGGCGATCGAGCTCGTCGGCGCCCAGATCGGCAGACAAGGAAACAAATGCCGCCATCAGCGACTGGCTGTCATGGCTGACAAGGTCGCTGGTGATATTACGGATCAGCTGAGCGATCAGGTCTTCCCGATCAACCCGGGTGCGGTAGACAAAGGCATGTCCTTGTTTACTTCGGCTGAGCAGCTGCTTTTTGTATAAACGATCCAGTGTGCTCTGAATGGTGTTCAGGGAACTGCTGCGCCCGGCACTGAAGGCTGCATGGATCTGTTTGGCATCAGCTTCACCCGCTGACCAAAGATGGTTTAGAACCTGCTTTTCTAACTCACCGAGAATCATAGTCTTTCCAACGTTCAGGATGAGGCATACACTGCCACAGTAAAAACCGACCAGCAATCGGTTTTTTGTCAGTCAACGTCAGTCGCTGAGGTTTCTATGCTGAGTATTCTGCGTCACCGCGTGTACCGCCATTTGTTTGCTGCGCAGGTTATTTCATTGTTGGGCACAGGTCTGGCGACGGTTGCCCTGAGTCTGATGGCGTTTGAGCTGGCGGGAGACAATGCAGGCACTGTGCTGGCAACGGCACTGACCATCAAAATGCTGGCCTATGTGTTTGTGTCACCGCTATTGGCGGCCTTGTTTCAGGGGCGTTCACGCAAACCTGTGTTGGTGCTGCTGGATATTATCCGCGCGCTGACGGCGCTTTCGCTACCGTTCCTCATCGAGGTCTGGCACATCTATGTGGTTATTTTTGTTCTGCAAAGTAGTTCCGCCGGATTTACCCCGCTATTTCAGGCGACGATTCCTGATGTACTGCCGGATGAGCGTGAATACACCAAGGCCTTGTCTTTATCCCGGCTGGCTTATGACATGGAAAGCCTGATCAGTCCCATGCTGGCGGCGGCATTGCTACTGATTACCTCCTGGCATGGATTATTTTTCGGCACCATGCTGGGATTCGTGGCATCTGCACTGCTGGTGCTTTCCGTTACCCTCCCGAAAGCCCAGACTTCTGCGGCGAATACCTGGACAGATAGACTTACTAAAGGTGGTCGTATTTACCTGCTGACCCCGCGGTTGAGAGGGCTGTTGTTACTGAGCTTTACCACCGCCCTTGGGGGCGCCATGGTGTTCGTTAACACCGTGGTTCTGGTGCAGGGGAATTTTGCTCTGAGTGGCCAGCAAACGGCATTCGCTCTGGCTGCTTTCGGCTTTGGCTCCATGCTCACAGCGCTGACACTGCCAACGCTTCTGGAAAAAATCACTGAGCGCAGAGTGATGCTGGCAGGCCTCGGCTTGATGATTGTTGCGCAACTATCCGGCACTCTTATCACAGGCTATGTCACTTTGCTGATGATCTGGTTCGTGCTGGGAGCGGGTTACTCCCTGGTGCAGACCCCAACCAGTAAAGTTCTGGTTCGTTCAGCCAGTAACGCGGACAGGCCAGCGTTGTTTGCTGCACATTTTTCACTCTCCCACGCAGGCTGGATGATGGCCTATCCGTTCGCCGGCTGGTTATTAACCGTGCTGGATGTGAATTCGGCGTTTTTATTACTGGCCGGGCTTTCCGTTATCGGCTTGGCATTGGCGTCTAAACTTTGGCCGGAAAATGAAAATAGTGCGATATCGCACAGGCACGATGATCTTGAAGCTGGTCATGAGCATCTGGAGGCATTTGGCTATGGAGAGGAGCACAGCCACCTGTATGTTATAGATTCACTGCATTCGAAGTGGCCGAGGTAATTATCATAAATATCCGTAAAGCTCAGTAGCATACAATTTTCAGGAACCCAGATTTATACCTGATGATACATGCGGAATTTGATGGAGTTATAAGAGCCCTAAACATACAAGTTGATCTCTCTGCAAACCTTGGGAGCTAAAGAGCCGAGGCGCGGGCTGCACGCGTTACTGTGCGGTGAGGCAAAAAATGAGCAGATTTCTAGATAACTGAGCACACTGTTTCAAATTTATCACCAGTAACTCCGTTTTATTAACTATTAGTTCTATCAGTTGGGTGGCGAAATTTGAAATGACTTCTTCTATTCACTTCTGAATAAGCTGTACTGTCAGAAACAATCAAACGGTTTCCCATTCCGTCCAGAAGCTACGTTCAGACATGTCGACTACATCAATCTGTCGCGCATCGATGATGCAGATAGAGGTAAACCGCGATATGGAACAGCAGGAGTCCCTGCAATATCGAAGTTATACCGTTTTACGTTAGATCCTATCAGCCTATTTCAGCTGAGCGGGTTGCCCTTGACCGCCAGGCCGACATGGACGAGTTTCTGTTGACGATGTGACTACATTGTATATACTGGCGTGTATACAATGTAGTAACCAGCATGGGGGCAAAATGGGAACATCAGCAAAGGCCAAATTTGAAGGGGTCGTGCAGCCATGGGGGAATAGTCTCGGTCTGAGAATTACTCGCGCCATGAGTGATATGGCTAATCTTGGTAAGGGGGATGAGGTGTCCATTGAGGTTACCGAGGAAGGTTTATTGGTCTCTCGCAAAAAGCCCGTGAAGCGCTTTAAGCTGCCTTATTCCGAAGCTGACTTACTTGCCGGGATGACGCGCCACACGGCGCATGCGGATGAGCTGCCGTCACTGCTCACCCATGAAGTTGGGGGTTGATGTGGCAGGACGTTATATTCCCGATCGCAATGACATCGTGTTTCTGGACTTTGAGCCAATCAAAGGTAAAGAGATAGGCAAGTATCGACCTGCCCTTGTCCTCTCCAGTAAGATGTATAACCAGAGGTCCGGGCTCCTGATCTGTTGCCCTATCAGCACGAGCATTCGTGGGGCTGCAACGGAAGTTCCGATAGGTAACCTGGAATCTCCCTCCGTAGTCGCTTCCAATCTTATCAATACGCTGGATTGGAGTGAGCGGAAGGTGAAAAAAGTAGCCGAAGCCGAACAAGGGGTGATGGAAGAAGTAATTCTTCGACTCATTCCTTTGATCGGCGCTGATCAAGTCATCAGTGATATCGAATAACGTCAAATAACCAAAGGTAGAACATGATTGAATTGACCCAGGAAGATCGTATTGAGCTTTCAGATATGCTGAGGCAAATGGCCCGAACAGAGTGGAGTGAGTCAGCCTGATTCGTCGGTGGAGACAGGACGTAAGAAGCAAGAGCGTTGGACGCACCCGGTGCAAAACTGGAATCTGACACTGTATCAGCTGTCGATTCACATCAGGTGTAGTAGTTCAGACCCAATCTG
>NZ_DJIO01000089.1:0-4414 GCF_002433655.1 Thalassolituus sp. UBA6592
GGCAGGGGCCGTACGGCGTGGAGCAGGTGAACCTGCGTATCGAACAATTGCTGCGGGCTTCCGGTTTACTCAGCATCAGCAGTGTGGCTGGCGCTCTGGCAGGGCAGACGTCGGTCGCCGGCTGGTATCCTGGACGGCCAGTGATGATCAGCCGCAACGATTACGATCTTGGGTTGTTTAATGGTGATATTGGTATTGCGCTGCTGCACACCGATGACGACGGCAAGCGCGCATTACGTGTCGCTTTCCCGGATGAACATGGCGGAGTGCGCTGGCTGTTGCCAGGGCGTCTGCCGGCTCATGAAACAGCGTTTGCCATGACGGTACATAAAAGTCAGGGTTCAGAATTTGATAAGCTGTGCTTGCTGTTGCCGGAGTTCTGGCAAAGTGTGATTACCCGGGAACTGATTTACACCGCTGTTACCCGGGGTAAAAAAGAATTTCATTTATTTTCCGGACAAGCCTGCTGGCAGCAGGGGATTCTTGCCCGGGTACACAGGGCCAGCGGTCTGCGCGATGCCCTGTGGAATACTTCTGTTGACTGATTGGTTGCTATGACAAATTCCCGGGTAAAAATCTGGTTAAGGCGCATTCTGATTCTGCTGGCCTTTGTTTTTGCGTTTATTCTGGTGCTGCTGTATTTAGCGCCGGGCATTGCTCTGCTTGGCGCAAATCACTGGTATCAGAAGCAGGGCGAGGGCTACAGTCTTACAGCAAAAGACTGGACCTTTGCGCCGTTTCGCACCGAGCTGGAATTTACCGGTCTGGTGCTCGAACACCCGGGCAGTGGCAGCGGTGAAACCCGGATTGAACGTGTCCATCTCGATTTTGATCCCTGGGCGTTGTTCAGTCATCAGGTGGATGTACGCTCACTGGTGCTCGACGGCCTGAAACTGCAGGCGGATGTTAGCGAAGGCGAAGAAAAAACGATCGATCAGACTGATGTAAAAGATATTCTGCTGAAAATAGCGGGTCTTAACCTTCCGGTCACTCAGTTACCTATAAAACAGGTAACTGTGCCGGCGGAAGAAAATATATCTGAAGCCGACGATCCTGCGGCCAATGCAGTGTCTGACAGTTCAGTGTCTGATAAGACCGTGGCAAATAAAGAAACTACGCCCACCAGTGCAAACCCGGCAGCGGCGGCAGATCCGGGCGAAGATATTCCCTGGCTGGTGCGGGTTCAGTCTCTCAGTATTACTGCCAATGACCTGAACTGGAATGTGCAGTTAGCACAAACGCTGGATGTAGCATCGTCCAGCGGGCGTCTCAGCATCAATCAAATTAACGTCCGCGATTTCTCCACCGCAGAAACTGATCCAGTGGATATTGATATCAATCTGCAACTGAGCACAGAGATCCGTGCGGCTGGTGCGGATATTGATGTAAAACCCATGACCTTCAGTCTGCGCGGTTCGCTGGATCATCCGCTGACCGCCCCGTCCTGGCAGGGCGATATCGGTTTAAGCGGTACGGATGTAAAAGCCAATAATATCCGTGTCCGTCTCAGTGAGTTGAGCATCAGTCTGGATGCAGCGCTTAACGACGCATTTTCACAGCTTACTTTTGACGGCGAAGTGACTTTTGCCGACGCCGGTGCGGATATGCCGGAAATGAACGCTGGTTTTTCCAAACTGGTGCTGGAGCTGGACGGATCGCTGTTAAATAACCTGAAAGAACTGACTCTGAATAGTGGGATTCAGTTGAATGACGTGCGGGTGAATGCGGCCGGTTTACGCAGCCAACTGGCGGAATTAACGACGCAATTGCACACCTCGGCAACGGACGATTTCGCCGCGCCGCAGGTGGCTGGTGATATTCAGTTGCGCGGGATCGATGCCGGTTACCAGCAATATCAGGCGACGCTGGATGAGCTGAGTCTGAGTGGTCTGGATGCAGGCCTGCAACAGCAACGGCTACAGAATCTGTTGCTGCGTAATCTCCGGGTTAGCAGCCAGCCGGGTTGGCAGTCGGCTAATCCGGCAGCTACTCCGGCAACTACCCCGGCAGAAGACGGTCAGGGCGGAAATGCAGAAAATGATATTTCCGCTGCGGTTACTGAACCGGCTGCAGGAACAACAGAACCCGCCGTTGAGCTGTTGAATCTGGCACATTATCAGTTAAGCGATTTCGCTTTTAATCAGAACAGCCTCACATCCGGTAGCCATGATTTTGATGGGCTGGTGGTTGAACTGTACAAACTCGCTGACGGCACGATCAAAGGGCTGGAAAACAGCGCTTCTGAAAACAACGCTCTTGAAAACGACGCTTCTGAAAAAAGCATTGCGGAAAACAGCAGCGCGGAAAGCACAGCTGCAGAAAGTAACAAAGCGCAAAGCGATCCGGCATCAGAATCAACTGACAGTAAACCACTGGCATTTTATCTTGCTGGTCTGCATCAGGCTGCGCTCGTGTACAGTAAGGTGCGGGGTGAGAAGGTGCAGGGTGATGTTGCAGAAGATGGCGATGTTGGAGTAGATGGCGAGAGCGACACCACGGCAGTATCGGATTCTGAAAGTACAGAACAACAGGTTTCTGCTGAACAGACGCAGACCTTGCCGTTGCAGAATTCCATTATTCACTTTACCGATGCTGCGGTATCTCCGCCTCTGGATGCCAGTATTACGCTGTATGAGCTGGCCGTGGGTGAAGCCGAAGGCAGTGTTGCTGGTGCTGACGCTGAGTTAAAACAGCCCATTACTCTGCACCTGCTGGCGGGTCTGGATAAATACAACCGTATCCGTACCGATGCGTCATTGTCTGTGTATGAGCGGGATGGTGTTCAGTATCCGCAGGGAACGATTAAGGCAAAAATTACGCAGCTCGATCTCACGGCATTTAATGGTTATCTGGCCCAGTCTATGGGTTATAACCTGGAGCGCGGTATGCTGGAAGCCGATATCGATGTCACCATTGATAAAGCAAAACTGAAGGGCGAGGTAAAAATCCTGCTGCGCAATTCACGCTTTGTACCGGTGGATGAAGCCACCATTGATCGCGTCAGTAAGCAGATTTCCATGCCGGTTGATACCGCTCTGGATCTGCTGCGTGACGGTAACGGCAACGTGAATGTAACCATTCCGGTGTCCGGCGACCTGACCGATCCGAATTTTGGCCTCAGCGATCTGACCCAGCAGCTGTCTGTATTGGCGTTAAAAACCGGTGCTATGTTCTATCTGAAGCAGGCATTACAGCCTTACACTACGCTGATTAATCTGGCCTCGTTCGCTGGTGATTATCTGATGAAAATCCGTCTGGATGCACTCAGATATGAAAGCGGGCAAACGGAGCTGAGCGAAGAACATCTGAAAAACCTGAACAAAGTGATGTCTTTAATGCAGGATAAAAAATCGCTGGAATTACAGGCCTGTCCGTTTGTCAGCGCAGAGGAAGCTGAAACTGCGGGCGACGGCTGGACAGAGCTGGCGAAACAACGTGGTGCTGCAGTGAAAGCCTGGCTGAATGAGCAGGACGAACAACTGACACCGAGAATTACCGTATGTAAGCCACAGAAAGGCAAAAATGCTGAAGTGGTTCTGGGCTTTAACTAATTTCAAAATAAGAGCAGAGAGTATGAATCAGGTTATCGATTTACTTAAGTCACACCGTTCCATCCGTAAATTTAAAGATGAAGCCGTGACCGCTGAACAGCTTGAACAGATTCTGCTTGCCGGGCAGGCCGGTTCAACCTCCAGCTTTCTGCAGGTGACGTCGGTTATCCGCATTACCGATAAAGAAAAGCGCGAAAAGCTGGTGGAGTTTTCCGGCGGGCAGAAATGGGTTGGTCAGGCACCTGAATTTCTGGTGTGGTGTGCCGATTTTAACCGTCATAAGACCATCGCTCCGGAAGCCAAACTGGGCTTTGCCGAACAGCTGCTAATCGGTGCTGTCGATACAGCCATTATGGCTGAAAATGCCTTGGTCGCTGCTGAGTCTATGGGGTTGGGCGGGCTGTTTGTTGGAGGTATCCGTAACAACCCGCAGGGCGTTGTTGATCTGCTGGAGTTACCACAGCAGGTGATTCCGCTGTTTGGTATGTGCATTGGTGTGCCGGATCAGGACCCGACTATCCGTCCACGTCTGCCGCTGTCTCTGGTGTTGCATGAAAACAGCTATAACACCGACCTGAACCGTGAGGTGCTGGCTGAGTATGATCAGCGTGTGCATGATTATTATGAAGAGCGCATGGGTGCCAATAAGGTCATGACCTGGAGCGAACAGATTTCTGCAACGGTATCAAAAGAAGCGCGGCCATTTATGAAAGCGTTTCTGGAGAAGCAGGGCTTTGCGGTTAAGTAACCCCGTGCTGAGTTAATCTGCGCTGAGTTAATTTGCGGATTAAAAAAACGGAGGGCTTGCCCTCCGTTTTTTGTTTCTGTGCCCTTGCAGTCTTGTATGGTTCAATTCCCTTATT
>NZ_DJIO01000101.1:0-11177 GCF_002433655.1 Thalassolituus sp. UBA6592
ATGCACGAGCAGCGCCTGAGCTTCCTGAAAGAAATTATCGCCCTCGCCGAGCTGAACATTGAAAAGACCAGCAATGAAATTCAGAACTTTTCCGACGTGGTCACCCAGACCATGAGCGACATGCTGATTCAGCTGGAAGGCATGCTGTTTAATCTGGGCCTGGAAGACGATCAGGAGAAGAAATTGCTGGGGCTTGCCAACGTCACAACAGACAAGCTGGAAGACACCACCCGCGATACCAGCCGTCTGAATAATAACCTTAACAATATTCTCGAAGCACTCTACGACCTGTTACATGACATTCAGGAAAAAGAGCAGGATTAACCTTTATGACTGACGCCTCTATTCTGATTGCCACCAACTCCACTGAGACTTCTGATGCCATAAGTCTGGTGCTGAAAGAAAAGTACAAACTCATCTGTGTACACAGCATCGAAGAATTCTTTGCTGAATTTAGCAGCCGCATGCCAGACCTGGCCGTTATTGGCGTTGCCCTGCGCAATAAAGAAACCGCTTCATCGCCAAAAGATGGCTATGAAGTCTGCACTGCAGTGAAAAAAAATCCGGCGCACAGTTCCGTTCCTCTGATTCTGTTATCCGCTTCAAACAGCAGTGAAATCCGCCTTGCAGCCTATGAGGCAGGCGCCGATGAATTTATCAGCGACCCACGTGATGGACGTTCGATCCTGCACCGCGCTGACAAATTACTGCACGACCGTAAAGAAAAAGAACGCAGTATGGAGCAGGCACAATCCGCGGTGAAAGTCGCCATGGAAGCCATGACCAACTCCAGCGAGTTAGGCAAACTGATTCAGCTGCTGCGTGCTGTCCATCAGATCGAAAAGCAGCAGCCGTTAGCTGATGCCATCCGGGACTCGATCAGCTATTTTAATCTGTCCTGCAGTGTCATGATCCGCGCCGGCACAGAAACCTTTTCCGGTTGTAAAAAAGGATCTATGGAAGCCTCACTGATGGACAGGTTTCAGTCTTCCGGCCAGCGTATGACCCACATGGGTAACCGTACCCTGATCAACAGCGATAAAGTTGTTATGTTGATTAAAAATATGCCGGTGGATGAAGAAACCCGCTACGGCCGCTTCAAAGATCTGTTGGTTATGATCGCGGATGTGGCCAGCGACCGGGCGGTTGCAATTGAGGCCGGCCACACCCTGGAGATGAAACAGCAGCGCGTCGCCATGCTGGAAGACATCATTCAGTTGGCGGAAGAATGTGTGGAACGATCAAATAAAGATATCGGCGATTACTCTGCCGATCTGATGAATGCCATCCGCGACATGATCAACGCTCAGGATGATCTGATGCCCGGCCTCGGCCTGGACGATGATCAGGAAGAAAAACTGCGCGCCCTGGCCAACAATGCCACAGACCGTATTGAATCAGCATCCTGCCGCACAGAAGCGTTGGGAGCCAGCCTGCAGAATCTGGTCATCGTTCTGCGGGAACTGCTGGATCGCCAGTAACAATCAATCCCACCGCAGCATTCAAACGCAGCAGTAAAGCGTTTAAATGCTGTTTAACCAGCGTTGCCAACCCTCACCCGCCAGCTCCGCATAGCTCATCCGGCAGATTGAATTCATTACGCTGACGGACTGCGCCGCTGGATCAGCGCCATTGTTAATTTCCGTGCTGTTCATTTTCAGGCCGGAAAGTGCCTGCAATTGAGCGACTGCCGCCTGCATATTGGCCGATGGATAACGGCATATATCAGCATACTGTTCGCGGTAGCATAAGTCGTCGGGAACAAGCGGAATGGCACCTGCCGTGACGGCTTCCAGTACCGACAGCCCCTGAAATTCATGAATCGCCGTACTGACCACAAATTCCGCACGCCCCAGCCACGCTTCATACTCATGTCGCGGCAACATTCCGTCGACCAGAATGTGATCGGAAAACTCTGCGCGCACAGCCGCCAGAGCCGCTGGTGTTTTCTGCGCCCTGACCCCCAGCAGCGCCACTGAAAACGAAAAATCGCTCTTCCTAAGCTCTCTGAGAAATTCCACAAACAATTCCGGCTTCTTGTCATATTCCCAGCGATGATTCCAGACAATCAGTCCGGGGATTTTTGTTCCACCAGCAATGGCTTTTACCGGTACCGGCAGCAGATCACTTTTTGCCGACAGACGCTTCTGCAAATCTGCAGGCTTACAATCCGGCAATTGTTTCAACAGCCGACTGACTCCAGACAGAAAGGTTTGCCGGTTAAAATCCGAATTAAACAGACACTCATCAGCACTCAAAGCGCCATACAGCTGAACCATTTGCGGATCAACCGAGCTGTGCTGCCCTTCCCCCAGAGGATAGGCAAACTGATTTTCGTGGAAATAATAACTGACCGGTACAGCAGCTAACGCAGGTATCAGGCCTTTGATCGTGGCGATATCAACCATAGACGTCGCCAGAATACGATCGGGCTGCCAGCCATCAAGCTGTTGTGGCAGTTCATCCAGCCAGCTCAGCGGATTACCACGAATGCGCCAGCGGAAATATCGTCCGGGTAATTCCAGTACGCGCCAGTCGGCTTCGAGGTTCTGCGTCAGCCAGTTAACCCAGCTGGCATGACTGTCAGAACGATAGGCGGACAACAATAAGATACGTTTTGTCATAGGGATAAGCGCAGATTAGCCTGAATTTCTTTCACTAACGACGGCGGCACACCATATTCCTGTGCCAATGTTGGCCAGCGGGAGACACTGTCACAGACCTCATCAATAACCCCGTTCAGTTTTTTGCGACTGAATAATGGGCTCAGACTCTGCAGTGAGTAAATATCCTCCCGGGTGAAATAATCACGCTTTCCGTTCAGGCTCATCCAGTGACTGTTCACCCACGGGCTGCCGGGTTTATAGCTGTAGGCAAGATCATAAGCCGGTGCCAGAGACCAGGTTTTATCCTGATACAGAAAGGCAACGTTTTTGGCATGATCATCATGATTGCGGGCAACGATATTAAACACCATCCGCCTCAGTATCTGCTCCGCTGCTGTTGCTGTCAGCTTTAACTGACGCGCCACCGCAAATAATTCAGCGTAAGAAAAACTGCCCGGCTTTTTATAATCCACATGGGCAAGGCCGTTTAATGTCTGCATATGAATTTTACGGTTACCCAGCCGATCAAAGCGGCGGGTCAGAAAATGACGGCGATCACCTTCCTGCAGTAAATGACACGGCATCATATCGATACCACAGGAGCGGGCCATCAGAGCGTAGACGTATTCCATCGCCCCGTACCCCATGGGATCACCAAAGGTTTCTTTATGTTGGTTATGTTCACTGACGCCGTCGAATTTCATCAGATAATGATCGAAACCATCCGGCACATCCGTCTGCCCTGAGCGGGCCTGAGTAAAATCCTGATTGAATGCCAGCACAGCTTTGGGCCGCGCACCACCAGCACTCATACCGACAGATAACAGTGCCATCATGGCTTGCTGATCTTCACTCTGCCGCTGATTCAGCGATACCTGAAAATCGTTACGCTGATCCAGAATTTCCTGTGCCACGGCAACCAGAGACTCAATTTCAACATGCTGCGACGCATTCAGGCTTTTCAGCCGGGTAGCCGGCGCAAACTCCAGCGCGCCCATACCCCGCTTTCCGGTGTACTGCAGACGCTGAGGTGGCGTGATGTCCCCGGGCCGACCACCACGACTGGCAACCCAGGCATTCAATACCGCATTACCGAAGTCATCCGGCAGCGAGTCCGCTATCAGCCCCGGCAGCCCTCTGAAGGTTTCCGGGTTCAGTACCGGAAATCTGTATATCTGCCCAGACAGCGGCATGGTCAGCGGTGCCAGCTCGATGCCGGTACGGATGAAAGACGGCTGATATTCAAATGCGCCGATGCCGCTGGCGGTGTCAAAACTGACGGCGCCCACCTCGTGCAGGGTATCCCCGTCAGCATAATTCACGCGGATAGCATCCATCACCATGTCTCATCGTCCTCTGACGGATCAGTCGCCTGATCGCCCTGGCGGCGCTGTCCGGAGGCCCGCTGACGGCGTTTACCCTGCAATTTGGCCAGCTGCAGTGGCGACATCGTTTGCGGCGGCAGAAACTGATCAAGCTGATCCGTGAGCTGTAACACCTGCAGAATAGCCACCAGCACTTCCAGCTGAGTTTTGCCTTTCTCGGCATTCAGCACCAGCTTGCGGCTGATGCCCGCCATATCAGCGACCTCGCTCTGGGTAAGGTCCCGGTTTAAGCGGGCCTGCTTGAGGCGCTCCCCCAGCTCTCCACAGACGGCCTGTGGTGACATGCCACTGAAATGACCAGAACTATTCATAATGATCCCAAATACGGACTTAAAATTCATAAAATTAACTTAATGAATCAATTTAAGCACATTAAAAGATGAATAGACATTGCAATATTATCAAACAGGAGCTGATCAAAGATCGCATACAGACCGGAATCACCAGGAAATCATAAAGTCCTTATTATGGGTCTTTATTGAAATTTAATGCGATAAAGTACCGATTAGGTAACTTTATTGGATGCAGGGAATTAACAGAAAGAGGATCAGAACAGCAGAGGGATACAAAGCCGGGACACCGCTGCAGGTATCCCGACGGAAAACACGTATCAGGCGACCGGGGAGCCCCACAGGTCATATTCATCAGCGTGTTCAATTTCTACTTCGATGAAATCGCCTGGCTGGCAATCAAAGAAGTCGTTCAGATACACCATGCCATCGATGTTTGGCGCATCCCCCGGTGAACGGGCAACCGCGCCCTCTTCGTCGACTTCATCCACCAGTACGGTCATGCGGGTACCGATTTTACGCTGCAGTTTGCGCGCACTGATGTCCTGCTGGGTCTGCATAAAGCGGTCGAAGCGCTCCTGCTGGATTTCTTCCGGTACATGATCCGGCAGATCGTTGGCTTTTGCGCCTTCTACCGGGCTGTATTTGAAGCAGCCAACCCGGTCGAGTTCGGCTTCTTCCAGCCAGTCGAGCAGCAGCTGGAAGTCTTCTTCGGTTTCACCGGGGAAGCCCACCACGAAAGTTGAGCGGATCACCAGTTGCGGCACCGCTTCACGCCATTTTTTGATACGCTCCAGCGTGTTTTCGGCATGGGCCGGACGCTTCATCAGCTTGAGAATACGTGGGCTGGCGTGCTGGAACGGGATATCCAGATACGGCAGGATTTTACCTTCCGCCATTAACGGCAGAATATCGTCCACACTCGGGTACGGGTAAACGTAATGCAGACGTACCCAGGCGCCCATCTCACCCAGTTCTTTGCACAGATCGTAGAGTTTGGTTTTTACCGGTTTGCCATCCCAGAAACCGGTACGGTATTTGGTATCCACACCGTAGGCTGAGGTGTCCTGCGAGATCACCAGCAACTCTTTGGTGCCGGCGGCCACTAAGCGTTTGGCTTCATCCAGCACATCACCAACCGGGCGGCTGACGTGCTTACCACGCATATCCGGGATGATGCAGAAGGTACAGCTGTGGTTACAGCCTTCGGAAATCTTCAGGTATGAATAATGGCGCGGCGTCAGCTTCACGCCTTCCGGCGGCACAGGCACCAGATCGATAAAGGGGTTATGCTCCTGGTCCAGTGGTGGAACCCACTCGTGCACCACACCCATTACTTCTTCATAGGCCTGTGGACCGGTTACCGCCAGAATGCCGGGATTCAGCTCTTTGATGGTCTCTGCATCTTTACCTTTGCCCATACAGCCGGTGACGATCACCTTACCGTTCTCGGTCATAGCTTCTTTGATGGCATCCAGCGATTCCTGCTTGGCCGCATCAATAAAACCACAGGTGTTCACCACCACCACGTCAGCGTTATCGTAGCTGTTGACCACTTCGTAGCCATCCATGCGCAGCTGGGTCAGGATCTTCTCGGAATCCACCAGCGCTTTCGGACAACCAAGGGATACAAAACCGACTTTGCCGCTGGACGTTTTGCCTTCGGACATATTCAAACCTCATGGGGATAAGCACCGGCAGACGCCAGCGCTGTGCAAATACAGATAATGGTGGCGGATTGTACAGAATCCGCCGCCCGCCGTCATTGGTGCCAATTCCTCCATGTTCTGACGGTCTGCGCTTTCTGCGCCGTGGCTGCGGTATATTATGCCTCTCACAGCACACCAGCGGCGTACAATCCTGCCTGCTGTGTTGTGTCTTCTTGTCTTCCCTCAGGAACCCGTTATGTCAGTTGACGAATCCACTTCAGCTCAGGAATTTAACTACATCGAAGCCATTCCTCTGGCGCACAATCTGCTGTTCTTTTACTGGGGGCGCCATCCTCAGCATGCCAGCATTGATATGCGCCTCGGCGGCGGCGCGTTTGTGGTCTATGAGGGCGAAGAAGCGGTAATGATCGACTGCATGAACCTGGCCGGCCACGGTCAGTACGTGCGTGACTTTATGACCCGGGAACACGGCATTGAACGCTTTACGCTGGTGAATACCCACTGGCACGAAGACCATATTGCCGAAAACCATGTCTACTCCGACTGTACCATCATCGCCCACACAATGACGCGCCGGCTGATGGCGGAAAACCGCTCATCACTGGAGCTCGGCTCCCCCGGTGTACCGCCCTTCCCGGTCGTTCTGCCCACGGTGTGTTTCAGTGGTCGTCTGGATATCTGGTGTGGCAGCACGCTGATTGAACTGCATGAATTTGCTATCCATGAACACGGCCATATCTGCGCCTGTCTGCCGGGGCAGAAAACCCTGCTGGCGGCCGACATGCTGGAAGATCCGGTGTGGTTTTTCAGCTTTGAAGTTGCCTCAGCGCAAACTCAGATTGAAGAATATCAGCGCATGGCAGCGATGGATATTGAGCATATCTATACCGTCCATGGCGACGTGGATACCCAACGACACGGTGGCTACAGCAAAGACTTTATCCACGCCAATGCCGCCTATCTGCAACGCATGATCAATGCAGCAGTAGATGGTTCACTGGATAAGAAAAGCGCCGAAGAGATGATCAGCCAAGAATTAGCAGCCCATACCCTGCACTGGTGGGAAGCCTACCGCGAAGTACATGAGCTGAATAAAAAGACCGTGAGAGGCTATTTAAAAAAATAAGACGTAAGACCGTAAAACGTCAGAAAGTAAAACGTTCAGGAATTGATCGCCCGGCAATTCAAGGCAGTCTGATTAAACGCTGCTGACCAGAAAATGCAGTGGTGACCAGCAAAAAGAGTGGCTCAGTCCCGGGCCACCGCATGATCCACCACCACACTGGTGACAATATCGCCTTCCACATTCACTGCGGTGCGAATGGTGTCGAGGATACGGTCAATCGGCAGCAGAATGGCAATTGCTTCCGCCGGCAATCCGACCGATTGCAGCACCATCACCATGGTGACCATGCCGGCACTGGGAATACCCGGCGCCCCCATAGAAGCAATCATGGCTGTCAGCATCACAATAACCTGCTGGCCAATGGATAAATCCATGCCCATCAGATAGGCAATAAACAACGCCGCTGATGCCTCATACAGAGCTGTGCCATCCATATTCATGGTGGCACCGACAGGCAGGACAAAACCGGCGACGTCTTTTTTAACCCCCAGCGCCTGCTCGCTGCACTGCATACTTAATGGCAGAGTCGCGGCACTGGAACTGGTGGCAAAGGCGGTGATCATCGCCGGCCGGGCACCGCGCCATAACCATAACGGTGACTTACCGGTAAACAGATACATCAGACCCGGCAGCACAATGGCACCATGAATAATGGTGATGGCAAACACCAGCAGAATAAATTCGCCCATGGTGCCCAGCAAAGCCATATCCTGTGTTGCCATCAGCTTGGTTAACAGTGCGAACACCCCCAGAGGAGCGAGCTTCATAATCCAGCCGATGATCAGCATCAGCAGGTCGAGAAACTCCTGCAACAGGGCCAGCACATAGCCGCTTTTGTTTTTACTGCTGCCGTTGCTGGCGCCGGAATCAGACTCAACAGACGCCGCCTTTACCAGGGCAATACCAAGAAATACCGCAAATACCACCACAGAAAGAATTTTGCCATCCGCTAAAGCAGAGAATGGATTCATAAACAGACTGTGTAAAAACTGGGCTAAAAATTCGCCACCACTCATCTGCTTCGCCTGAATCTGATCCATGCTGTCCTGAAACATCGCCAGCTCCAGACCCGAACCCGGTTTAAACCAGCCGGTAACCAGCAACGACAACACCATGGCACACACCATGGATAAAGCAAAAAAGCCCAGCGCATAACGCCAGACTTTGCCCGCCTGACTGTGGGCCTGCAAATGGGCAATACCCGTGACGATGGAGGTAAAAATCAGCGGAATTAATACCATCTTCAGCAGATCGATAAAAAACCGGCCAGCAATCCCCGCCCAATAAAGCACCCCGGTCTTCAGCGGATGATCGGCCGCTAATGAATTCAGTCCGTACCCCAGCAGAATACCGGCCACGGCTGCAATCAGAATCTGACCATTGAGACCCTTAAGCCAGCTGAATACTGAAGATGTTGGTTGCGAACCTGCGCCCTGCATAACGATGGCCTTTTTACGGATGAAATCAGAAAAACAGGAGCGTATTAAAACATAATCCCCCGCAGATGACTGCGCCGACGCGGATTTACAGCAGGCTTTACGGACAATCCCCGCCATAACTGAACGCAGGGCATCTTTCTCTCCGCCCCGGATTCATCTGCCGGCCAATGACCGTGTTATGCATTGCCAATTATCAGCAAGCCGTTAGCATAAACCCATGGTCCACCCTGCAGGCTGACGCTACCTGAAAGGTGTATCAGCGCTCAGATGCGCGAAAACGGTTTATCCACGACTCAAAAACAACAGGGAAGAAAGTTTATGCAATGCCCGATCTGTTCCCGTGACTGCCAGACCATCGAACCGGATGGCAACTACACCCACATTGATTGCCCGGACTGTGGCGAATACAAAATTGTGCGCCGGGCCATGGAAGTGGCCGCCAGTGAAACCATTGACGTCGGTATATTCCGCGATTACCTGAGCAAAAAGCGTAAGGCCAACCAACCTGCGCCGATGATTACCAGCCTGAAAGAAGAACAGGGGCTGGTCAGTAACGGATAAAGTCACACCAGATAATCCAGGGCAATGTATGCCCTGACTGCAGGCCATAAAAAAGGCCCTGCCGAAGCAGAGCCTTTCTCTTTCTACCGTTTGCTAAGCAACAATAACCTGACGGTTAAGGTGCGCTGGCATTCAGTACATCAGCCGGAATATCCTTACGGACATTGGCTACGTCGGCTGCGGTAACAGCGGCAGCATTATTGTTCCATGCCTGACGCAGGAAAGTCACCAGAGTCGCTGCTTCAGCGTCTGACAGTCTCCAGCCAAAACCAGGCATTGCCAGATCTTCCGGAGCCTTATCTGTGGATGGCATGCGTGAGCCTGCCAGAATCACATGAATCAGACCGGAAGGATCTTCAGCATTCACCAGTGAGTTGCCGTCCAGTACCGGGAAGATATTGGCTGCACCTTCACCGGCAGTGAAGTGACACGCGCCACAGTTATCCAGATACAGGCGTTCACCGGAATCATCAGCCACGACTGCTTTGTTCAGCACAGCGGCTGTTTTCTGAGTCTCAGCGTTATTGCTGGCAACGTATTTACCATTACCTGGCAGACCTTTCAGATACGCAGCAATGGCGTTGAGATCCTGCTGATTCATATACTGCATGCTGTGATCAATAACGTCAGTCATTTCACCAACAACGGCAGTGTGACGGTTACGGCCGGTGGCCAGATAGAAGGCGATATCGTCTTCACTCCAGTCCTGCAGAGCGCCATTTTTGCCGCCACGCAGACTTGGCGCATGCCAGATTCCGATCTGACCGCCACTGAGGAAATCACTGTCGCCTTCATCAAAGGCTTTTTCCTGGGACGCAAAGCCGCGCGGTGTGTGACAGCTGCCACAGTGACCAGCGCCCTGTACCAGATAAGCACCACGGTTATAGGCATCAGACTTACTGCTGTCGGCTTCAAACGGACCATCGCCATCGTAGAACCAGTTCCAGAAACGCAGACCCCAGCGCTGGTTGAACGGGAAGCTCAGATCGGTTTCCGGAACCTCAGTATTTACCGGTTTTACACCCTGCATAAAATAGGCGTACAAGGCTTTTACATCGTCGTCAGACAATTTCGCGTAATCCGGATAAGGCATTGCCGGATACAGGAAACTGCCATCTGCACGACGGCCATGACGAACCGCATCATCAAACTCTTCAAAGCTGTAGCTACCAATACCGGTCGCTTTATCGGGTGTGATGTTGGTGGTGTAAATGGTTCCAAACGGGCTTTCAATTGAACGCCCACCCGCGAAAGGCTTACCACCTTTCACGGTATGACACGCCACACAGTCACTGGCGCGCGCCATATATTCACCTTTTTTGATCAGATCCTGATCGGCAGATGCCTGGGCTGCGGTAAACAGCAGAGACAGCGAAACAATTGCCATTAAATTTTTCATGTCAGCCTCCTTATGCTTTTACCAGTGGACCAGGGTTTTTCAGATACTGTTCGCGGATCGCTTTAGCTGCCCACAGAGTCAGACCACCTACCAGTACGGTTGGGTTGAACTGAATATTCTGTGGGAACACACTGGCGCCCATAACGAATACGTTATGTACATCCCAGCTTTGCAGATACGGGTTAACAGCACTGGTTTTCGGATCCGTACCCATTGGCGAGCCGCCCACGTTGTGGGTAGTCTGATACGGTTTTACATCGTAGTGCACGCCCGGTTTTTTGAAGGACGATTTATACACATCCGGATTCATGGATTCCGAGATGGCATCAATTTTACCCTTCATAAACTGAGTCATGCGGATATCATTATCTTTCCAGTCAAAGGTCATACGCAGCAGAGGCTGGCCGTAATCATCTTTATAGGTAGGATCAAGACTTAAATAGCAATCGCGGTAGGACATGTTACTGCCGTGAGAAGCAATGGTCATGGAGTGACCATAATATTCCTTAACGGCTTTTTTCCAGCCACTGCCCCAGTTAGGAGAACCGGCTGGTAATTTCATACTGCGGATCGGCTGACCGTTGTACATCGCGGCATTCAGAACCGAGCCACCGATAAAGCCTTCTTTAGCGAAGTCGATCTGTTCAATACCGTAATCCAGCGCACTGGTTGAATTAGCACCGGTACCAACGAAAGGATTA
>NZ_DJIO01000026.1:0-2554 GCF_002433655.1 Thalassolituus sp. UBA6592
TAGCAAACCTGATGCCAAAATCACCACCGAGATAAAACCCGCCTGCAGCCCCCATGAACACTGATGTGTGATTCACTCCGACAGAAAAATAAGAGCTGCCCACCCCACTCTCCGGGTAACTATTGCACCATTCACAATCAGTGACGCACCAAAATAAAACAGGAATAAGATCTGCCGTATTCGGACAGGAAGTAATTACAAGAAGGGGCAAATCCGGTGTATCGCCGCCGACCACAGCCACCGACCACAACCGCGACCTCATTACCCAAATAAAGAACAGGCCGACACAACAGCCCGGCAGAACGGGCGCCAGAGAAAGAGGATTACAGAACAGAAATACATCATAAGTACGACAGAATCAGGCGCTGCTCCTGGCAGCCTGCTCCTCACTGACGCATGTGATTCGGTTACGGCCTTCTGACTTGGCCTGATAAAGGGCCATATCAGCAGAGTGCAGAAGGCGCTCCGCCGGAATACCCGGCAGCGCCCTCACCAGACCGGCAGAAAAGGTATAGCGCAGATGCTCGGCAACCGGATTGGCGTCGAGCTTTGTCGCCAGCCGCTCCATCACGCTGATGGCAACCGGCAGTACAGTTTCCGGAAAGACGACCAGAAACTCCTCACCTCCCTGACGGCCGATAATATCCCCTTCGCGCAGATTATCGCGCAGCAGCATGGAGAAATGGCGGATGACACGATCCCCCATTTCATGCCCGAATTCATCATTCACGCGTTTGAAGTGATCAAGATCGAGCAGAGCCAGACAAAGACGATTGCCGTAGCGCTGACAGCGCACCACTTCTTCATCAAGGCGACGGAGGATTTCGCGGCGGTTTAACAGGGAAGATAAAGGGTCACGAGTCACCAGATTGCGTACTTCCCGTCCGCGACGGATGCGGGATTCCACAGCATACAGCAGCGCTTTTTCTTCTACAGGCTTGGTCAGAAAGGCATCCGCTCCGGTGCACATAGCGCGGATCTGGACATCGGAACTGAGTTCATTGGATAGAAAAATCATCGGCACACTGATCAGATTATCGAGCTGGCGTATCACGCCGGCCAATTCCTGACCATTGATACCAGGCATATAAAGATCGAGCAGAATAAGATCCGGCGTATGCTGCTGCAGGAAAGTCATTAACTGCTGAGCCGGATCAGTAATACCGTGTACCACGAAGCCATGGTGCTCAAGAGTACTTTTAAGAAATGTCATTACCGAAGGCTGATCATCAATGACCAGAACCTGATAAGGATCGGAGCTGAAGCGCTCAGTCAGTGCCACCAGCTCTTTGACCACGTCCTCACAGTTCACCGGCGTTTCAATAAATGCGGTTGCCCCCATGCGGATAGCAATAAGGCGCTCAGCCAGACCGTATTCCGAGCTGATTGCGATCACCGGCAGGCTGTTCCCTTGCCGCGCAAGCTGCTCCATCCGGGTCCGCTGTTTTTCATTAAGGGTATCCAGATTAACGATCAGCGCACAGGCGTTGGCATTATCGTGGGTGAGCAGATGCGATACCGACTCCACGATTTTCACCTTAAAGCCGGCCTCTTCAATCATACGGTAAAGCCGCTCATCAAAGCTGGAGCTGGCAAAGATCAGGACCATCGCACCAGAACCGCCTTCGAAGTAGCGGATACTGCGCTGCACTAAGTTAGCATCACGGAAACCCGCAATAGCGTCTGATTTTTTCGGCCTGTCTTTCATTAAACTCCCCTCTGATCGACAGTGAAAGTCTAGACGCTCTACGAAATTTTGACCGGTTAATTTTGATCAGATCGTCATTAGCAGAAAATAGTGGCTGATCTGTTGATCAGAATCACTCCCGTTCGGTAGCCGCAGCCACACCAGCCGTCACATCCCCAGTCTGGAATTTGCGCACTAACAAGACACACCCATCACCACCCGCACCAAAAGAATGCGGAAACAACCGTAAAACTGCCGATCTCGCGGCTGAAACCCCTTAAACAACAACCAGATTGCCGCTTAATAAAGTTGGCACCGCTTTTGTATAGTAAGAATTGTCGAAGCGGCAAAACCTTCCTGCTGCTTTTACGGCATCAGTGCTGATGCCAGACATTATCGTGTTGTGCAAAACAGAGCATTGGCGCTCACAGGGTTACCTGTGAGCGCTTTTTTTTTGGATGTTTAAAAGCCATGGCAATCAAAACCGTATATTCAGATCAGGAACTTCCCGGCGAAGACTGGCAGCAGACTGAAACAACCTGCCCCTACTGTGGCGTTGGCTGTGGCGTGACCGCCGTTTCTGCAGAGAATGAGGTTATGCCTGTCAGCGGCACCGCAAATCATCCGGCAAACCTCGGACGCCTGTGCGTCAAAGGCTCTGCTTTGCAGGAAACATTATCCGCTGAAGGCCGCCTGTTGTTGCCCTCCATTAAAACCGGCGATGGATTTAAAAACATCAGCTGGGAGCGCAGCCTGGATCTGATCAGCGATAAACTCCAGCAGGTGCTCAACACCCATGGACCGGAAGCGGTTGCCTTTTACGGCGCCGGTCAGCTGCTGACTGAGGACTATTACGTCGCCAATAAG